>CADCUY010000001.1 GCA_902806005.1 uncultured Quadrisphaera sp.
CCCTACCGCGGCGGTCGCGCAGCAGATAGGTCCAGCAGCAGGTACCCGCGCCACCCGTGCTTCGCCGCACGGTCCTCCGGCGCGCCCGCCTCACAGGAAGAGGGCTCCACATGTTCGGAAAGTCACTCGTCGTCGACATGATCAACAGGAGCGCTGAGACCCCCGCTGACCGGCGGCGCTTCCTCAAGTCCGCTGGTCTGATGGGCATGGGCGTCCTCGGCGCGACCGCGGCGGGCACGGCGCTCGCCACCTCGGCCGCGGCCGCCACGCCGGACGACCAGGTCACTGCCGAGGGCAGGGCCAGCGACGCCACCGTCCTCAACTTCGCCCTCAACCTCGAGTACCTCGAGGCCGAGTTCTACTCGTACGCCGCCTTCGGCACCGGCCTCGCCGATGCCGACACCACCGGTACCGGCACCCGCGGCGGCGTCACCGGCGGCAAGAAGGTCGTCTTCACGGACCGCACCGTGGCGGCCTACGCCGAGGAGATCGCCAACGACGAGATCGCCCACGTGAAGTTCCTGCGCGCGGCGCTCGCGGGCTCTGCCGTGTCGCGCCCCGCCATCGACCTGCAGGGCAGCTTCACCGCTGCGGCGAAGGCTGCCGGCCTGATCGGGGCCAACGACACCTTCGACCCCTTCGCCAACGACAACAACTTCCTGCTCGCCGCCTACATCTTCGAGGACGTCGGCGTCACCGCCTACAAGGGCGCCGCCCCGCTGATCAACAGCAACACCTTCCTCGAGGCCGCCGCCGGCATCCTCGCGGTCGAGGCCTACCACGCCGGTCTCGTGCGCTCGCAGCTGTACAAGCGCGGCCTCGGTGAGGCCAGCCGGAAGATCTCCGACGCCCGCGACTCCCTCGACGGGTCAGCGACCGACCTCGACGAGGGCGTGCTGACCGGCCGCATCCGCGCCAACCGCGCGAACCTCGTCCCGACCGACGCCAACTCGATCGCCTTCAGCCGCACCCCCGGCCAGGTGCTCAACATCGTCTACCTGAACCCGGCCAAGGGCGTCACCAAGGGCGGCTTCTTCCCGGACGGCGCCAACAACGTCGCGGCCCTGACCACCACCTGATCCGCCTTCAGAGCACCTGCAACGACCGGCCCGAGAGCGCGCCGGACCCCCACCCGTCACACCCCTGCCTTGGAGGCACCCGTGTCCGCATCACCCATCCGTTGGCGTCGCGCCAGCACCGCGACCGGTCTGGCGGCGATCGTCGCCGTCGGCGCCCTCGGTGCCGGCAGCGCCCAGGCCGTCTCCGGCTTCGCGTTCGACGAGCGCCTCGCCGGCCCCACCCGCCTCGAGACCGCCGTCGCGGCGTCGAAGGCCCTCGTCCCCGAGGGATCGACCTCGCAGGACGTCGTCATCGTCAGCCAGTTCGCGCCGATCGACGGCCTGACCGCCTCGTACCTGGCAGGCCTGAAGAACGCGCCGATCCTGTTCACCGAGACCAACTCCATGTCGCCGGTCACGGTCGCCGAGCTGGAGCGCCTCAAGCCCGAGAACATCTGGATCGTCGGTGGCTTCAACGTCATCTCCGCCGACCTCGAGGCGTCGTGGAAGCCCAAGTACAAGGTCACCCGCTACGGCGGCACCGACCGCTACGAGACGGCCGCGAAGGTGGCCCAGGCCGACTTCGCCGTCACCGGGTTCGAGCCGGAGCGGGTCTTCATCGCCAACGGCATCCGCGAGGCGGACGCCCTGGCGGTCGGGCCCATCGCCTACGCGAAGAACTACCCGATCCTGCTGACCGAGCCGGGCAACGTCCCGCAGGCCACCAAGGACGCGCTCGCCACGCTGCAGACCCCCGCCCGCACGGTGGTCGGTGGCACCGCGGTGGTCAGCGACAGCACGTACACGGCGCTCGGGGCGAACGCCCGGCTCGCCGGGGCCGACCGGCAGGCGACCGCGGTGGCCGTGGCCGAGTACGCGGTGGCGTCGGAGAACTTCACCTTCAAGAACGCCGCGCTCGCCGGGGGCAACAACCAGAACGCGGTCGACGCGCTGGTCGCGGCCCCGCTGACCGGCTCCACCGGCACCCCGCTGCTCTTCGTCCAGGGCAACGCCTCGGTCAGCGAGCCCACCCGGGCCTACCTCGACAAGCACTCCGCGAACCTGGACGACCGCGGCTTCGTCTTCGGTGGCACCAACGCCGTCTCCGAGAAGGCCGTCCTCGAGGCCAACGCCGCCGCGCAGTGACGTCCCGCCACCCCACCACGCAGCTTCCCTGAGAAGAGGGTCCACATGTTCGGCAAGTCACTCGTCCTCGACATGATCAACAGGAGCGCTGAGTCCGAGGCCGACCGGCGCAACTTCCTGCGCCAGGCCGGCCTGATGGGCATGGGCGTCGTCGCCGCCGCGGCGGCGGGCACGGCGGTCGCCGGCCCGGCGTCCGCCGCCACGCCCGACGCGAACCTGACGCCGGAGCAGAAGCTCAGCGACGCCGCCGTGCTGAACTTCGCCCTGAACCTCGAGTACCTCGAGGCGGAGTTCTACTCCTACGCGGCCTACGGCCACGGCCTGGAGAACACCCTCACCAGCGGCACCGGCACCAAGGGCGGCGTCACCGGCGGCAAGCGCGTGCCGTTCAAGCAGCGGTACGTCAAGCAGTACGCCGAGGAGATCGCCAACGACGAGATCGCCCACGTGAAGTTCCTGCGCACCGCGCTGGGCGCGTCGGCGGTCTCCCGCCCGGCGATCGACCTCAGGGACAGCTTCACCGCGGCGGCCCGCGCCGCCGGGGTGATCACCGCCACCGAGACGTTCGACCCCTTCGCCAACGACACCGCGTTCCTCCTCGGCGCCTTCATCTTCGAGGACCTCGGCGTCACGGCGTACAAGGGCGGTGCCCCGCTGATCAACAGCAACACCTTCCTCGAGGCGGCCGCCGGCATCCTGGCCGTCGAGGCCTACCACGCCGGCATCGTGCGCGGCGCCCTGTACGACATGGGCGACGCCGCCATCTCGGCAGCGAACAAGATCTCCGACGCCCGCGACTCCCTCGACGGGTCCTCCGACCTCGACCAGGGCATCGTCGTCGGCGGCAAGGTCAACATCGTGCCGACCGACGCCAACAGCATCGCGTTCAGCCGCAACACCCGGCAGGTGCACAACATCGCCTACCTGAACCCCGCGGCCGGCGTCACCAAGGGCGGGTTCTTCCCGGCCGGCACGAACAACCCCGGCAACCCCACCCTCACCACCACCTGATCCACCCGCACCACCCGCTCTGCGGCAGCCCCGCCGGCCTCGTGCCGGCGGGGCTGCTCCGCGTCCGCGCCCCGACGACGCCGATCCGCCCCGCGCGCGGTGCCGGCCGACCTACCCTCGAGCGGTGAC
>CADCUY010000002.1 GCA_902806005.1 uncultured Quadrisphaera sp.
GAGGTCCACGAGTCGGGTGCGCTGCTGCACGGGACCAGGGCCGACCTCGCGGTCGGTGACCTGCTGGTGCCCGGCCGCCCGTCGAACTACGAGGCGGGCCGGGTCGCGAACCACGTCTACGTCACGGCCACGCTGGACGCCGCGGCCTGGGGCGCGGAGCTGGCCACGGGCCACGGCCGGCCGCGGATCTACCTCGTCGAGCCGCTGGGCGCCTTCGAGGACGACCCGAACGTGACGGACCGGAAGTTCCCCGGCAACCCGACGCGCTCGTACCGCACCCGCGAGCCGGTGCGGGTGGTCGGCGAGCTCACGGACAGGCTCGGCCACGCGCCCGAGCAGCTGCAGGCGATGCGCGACGGGCTCGCCGACCTCGAGCGCCGGGGCCGCTTCGTCATCGACGACTGACCGCGACGCGACCCTGGTGCCGCCGCCACCGGCGCGGCGGGCTGACAGGGTGCAGCGAGCCTTCGGCGCGCACCCGAGGCGGTCGCGGAGGGGTGCCGCCCGGCCGTGACGGCGGTGCTGGTCCACGACGCCCGGGTCGCGCTGGTGGTGCACGTGCGGCACCTCTCGCTGGAGCCCAGCGCCCTGGGCGTCGCCGCCCTGCGCCGGCGCGTGACGCTCGGGGTGGACGGGCCTCAGCCCCGCCCGAGGTAGGCCTGGCGCTCGGCGTCCATCGCTGCCAGCTCGGCCCGCAGGACCGGGTGCAGCTCCAGGGACGGGTCGAGCTGCACCACCGCCGTGGCCTCGGTGCGCGCGCTGGTGATGAGCACCTCGTCGTGGGTGACCCGCAGCAGCCGCAGCGACGACTTGTAGCCCGACTGCGAGGCGCCCAGCACGTCGCCCTCCTGGCGGGCCTCCAGGTCGGCGCGCGCCAGCTCGAAGCCGTCGGTGGTCGCCGCCACCGCCTCCAGCCGCTCCAGCGCGGGCCCCGGCTCGGCGCCGGTGACGAGCAGGCAGGTGCCCGGGTGGCCGCCGCGGCCGATCCGCCCGCGCAGCTGGTGCAGCTGGCTGACCCCGAACCGGTCGGCGTCCATGACCACCATCACCGTGGCGTTGGGCACGTCGACGCCCACCTCGACCACCGTCGTGGCGACCAGCACCTGCACCTGGCCCGCGGCGAAGGCGCTCATCACCGCGTCCTTGGCCTCCGGGGCCATCCGCCCGTGCAGCAGCTCCACCCGCAGCCCGGCCATGGCGGCGTGGGTGCGCAGCTCGTCGACGACGTCGACCGCGGCCAGCGGGGGACGCCGCTCGCCGTCGCCCAGCGGCGGGGTGGGCACGAGGTCGGAGCCGCGCACGGCGAGCATGGCCCAGGCGGCGCCGTCGGAGCCGCTCCCGGCGGTGCCGTCGTCGTCGCCGATGCGCGGGGCGACGACGAACGCCTGCCGGCCCTCGAGCACCTCCTGGCGCACCTTGGACCACGCCCGGTCCAGCCAGTGCGACTTCGACTCGTGGACCACGTGCGTGCTGATCGGCGAGCGCCCGGCGGGCAGCTCCCGCAGCGTGGAGACCTCGAGGTCGCCGAAGACGGTCATCGCCACGGTGCGCGGGATCGGCGTCGCCGTCATCACCAGCACGTGCGGGGGCAGGCCCGACTTCGCCCGCAGGGCGTCGCGCTGCTCCACCCCGAACCGGTGCTGCTCGTCGATCACCGCCAGGCCGAGGTCGAAGAAGTCGACGCCGTCCTGGATCAGGGCGTGGGTGCCCACGACGATGCCCGCCTCGCCGGTGGTGATCGCCAGCAGCGCCGCCCGCCGGGCGGCGGTGCCCATCGAGCCGGTGAGCAGGGTGACCCGGGTGGCGTGCTCGGGGGCGCCCAGCTCCCCGGCGCGGGCGAGGTCGCCCAGGGCCGCGGTCAGGGACCGGTGGTGCTGCACGGCGAGCACCTCGGTGGGGGCCAGCAGCGCCGCCTGCGCCCCGGCGTCGACGACCTGGAGCATCGCGCGCAGGGCCACCAGCGTCTTGCCGGAGCCCACCTCGCCCTGGAGCAGGCGGTTCATGGGGTGGGTGCTGGAGAGGTCCTCGCGGATCCGCTCCCCCACGGCGGCCTGGCCCTGGGTCAGGGTGAACGGCAGCGCCGCGTCGAAGGCCTCCGCGACGCCGCCGGGCCGGGGCGGGTACGCGGAGGCGGGCAGGTCGGCCAGCGCCGCGCGACGGCGCGCCAGCTCCACCTGGAGCACGAACGCCTCCTCGAACCTCAGCCGCCGGCGCGCCTGCTGGTGGTCGCTGGCCGACGCCGGGGCGTGGAGCTTGCGGAAGGCCTCGGCCAGCGAGACCAGGCCGAGGCGCTCGCGCACCGACAGGGGCACCGGGTCGGGCACCTCGTCGTCGGCCAGGGTGCCCAGCACGGTGGCGACCGCCTTGGAGATCTTGAAGGAGCTGACCTTCTCCGTGGCGGGGTACACCGGGATGACGGCGTTGGCGCGGGCCGCGAGCTCCTCGTCGCTGAGGCCCTCGGGCACCTCCTCCACCTCGGGCTGGGCCAGCTGGAGGCGCTGGTTGTAGACCCCGACCTTCCCGACGAACAGCGCGCGCGTGCCGGGCGCGAGCTGCCGCGTGCGGAACTCCGCCTGCCAGGGGCTGGCGGCGAAGAAGGCGAGGTCGAGCTCGGCGACGCCGTCGGTGACCACGGCCTGCACCAGGTGCTTGCGCCCGTCGCGCAGCCGCCTGCTCTTCACGGTGGCCACCTCGGCGACGACGGTGGCGTCCTCCCCCGGGGAGAGGCCGGCCAGCGGGGTCAGCTCGGCGCGGGTGACGTAGCGGCGCGGGTAGTGCCGCAGCAGGTCGCCGACGGTGACCAGGTGCAGGTGCTTCTCCAGCGCCGCGGCGGTGGGGGCGCCCAGCTCGGCCTTGAGCGGGCGGTGCAGGGCCGACGGGGGCGCCGACGGGTGCATCGGGGCGGACATGCCCGAAGACTGCCACCGACCACTGACAGTGGTGGTGTGCAGCGGTGGGTGCCGACGACGCCGGCACCGGCGGGGCTCGGCTAGGCTGGGCGGCGACGGCGGAGCCGTGCCGACGCGCACCCCGCGACACCCCTGATCGAGACACCTGGAGAACCTGTGGCTGCCACCTGCGACATCTGCGGCAAGAAGCCGAGCTTCGGGCACAACGTCTCGCACTCGCACCGCAAGACCAACCGCCGCTGGAACCCGAACATCCAGCGGGTGCGCACCATCGTCAACGGCGTGACGCCCAAGCGCGTCAACGCGTGCACCTCCTGCCTCAAGGCCGGCAAGGTCGTCAAGGCCTCCCGCTAGCACCCCTTGCCCGGCCCCTGCGGCCGGGGGCCGTGCCGGAACGCTGCACGAGGCCTCGACACGCCGTCCCGGG
>CADCUY010000003.1 GCA_902806005.1 uncultured Quadrisphaera sp.
ATCAGCGACATGATCGGCCGCAGCGCCGAGAACGAGACCGACCGCCGGAACTTCATGCGCACCGCCGGGCTCGCCGGCATGGGCGTGCTCGGCGCCGGCGCCCTCGGCACCGCCACGGCGGGCGCCGCCTCGGCCGCCGAGGACGACGGCAGCGCCACCGACGGCGCCGTCCTCAACTTCGCCCTCAACCTCGAGTACCTCGAGGCGGAGTTCTACTCCTACGCGGCCTACGGCCACGGCCTGGACGACGCCGACACCACGGGCACCGGCGAGCGCGGTGGGGTCACCGGCGGCGCCAAGGTGCCGTTCGCCACCCCCCTGATCGGCCAGATCGCCGACGAGATCGCCGGCGACGAGATCGCCCACGTGAAGTTCCTGCGCCGTGAGCTCGGCAGCGCCGCGGTGGCCCGGCCCACGATCAACCTGCGGGAGAGCTTCAGCGCCGCCGCTACCGCGGCGGGGCTGATCAAGGCCGGCGAGGTCTTCGACCCCTTCGCCGACGAGAACAGCTTCCTCCTCGGGGCCTTCATCTTCGAGGACGTCGGCGTGACCGCCTACAAGGGCGCGGCGCCGCTCATCACCAACAAGACCTACCTCGAGGCCGCCGCCGGCATCCTCGCCTTCGAGGCGTACCACGCCTCCACCATCCGCACGGTGCTCCTCATGCGCGACCTCGGTGACGCCACCAACGCGATCTCCGACGCGCGCGACTCCCTCGACGGGAAGTCCGACCTCGACGAGGGCGTCATCGGCCTGGGCCGTCGCCCCATCAACATCACGCCGGGCGACGACGACGCCATCGCCCTCAGCCGCACGCCCGGCCAGGTGCTCAACATCGTCTACCTGAACCCGGCTCCGGTGGACAAGGGCGGCTTCTTCCCCGACGGCGTGAACGGCGACGTGCGGGTCAGCGACGACAACGACTGACCAGCCCACCGCGGGGGAGGGGCCGCACTCGCGGCCCCTCCCCTCGTGCGGTAGTCCTGCGGGGTGACCGGACGTGACGCGCCCTGGTGGACCTCCGCGGTGGTCTACCAGGTCTACCCCCGCAGCTTCGCCGACAGCGACGGCGACGGGATCGGCGACATCCCCGGGATCACCGCCCACCTCGACCACCTGACCGACCTCGGGGTCGACGTCCTGTGGCTCTCCCCGGTCTACCCGTCGCCGATGGACGACAACGGGTACGACATCAGCGACTACCGGGGCATCGACCCGAGCTTCGGCACCCTCGCCGACTTCGACGCGCTGCTCGAGGCCGTGCACGCCCGGGGGATGAAGCTGGTCATGGACCTGGTGGTCAACCACACCTCCGACGAGCACCCCTGGTTCGCCGAGAGCCGGGCGAGCCGCTCGTCGCCGCGGCGCGACTGGTACTGGTGGCGGCCGCCCCGCGAGGGGATGGCGCCCGGGGCCCCCGGCGCGGAGCCGACGAACTGGGCGTCCTTCTTCTCCGGGCCGGCGTGGACCCTCGACGAGGCCACCGGCGAGTACTACCTGCACCTGTTCTCGGCCAAGCAGCCCGACCTCGACTGGGAGGTCCCGGCGGTGCGGGCCGCGGTGCACGACGTGGTGCGCTGGTGGCTGGACCGCGGGGTCGACGGGTTCCGGATGGACGTCATCAACATGGTGTCCAAGGACGTCGCCCCTGACGGCTCGCTGCGCGACGGCCCCGTGCTGGGCAGCGGCCCGCTCGGCGACGGGTCGGCGTCGTTCCTCACCGGCCCGCGGATCCACGAGTTCATGGCCGAGATGCACCGGGAGGTCTTCGCCGAGCGGATCGCCGCCGGTGCGCAGCTGCTGACCGTGGGGGAGATGCCCGGGGTGACGGTCGAGGAGGCCCGCCTGTTCACCGACCCCGCCCGGGCCGAGCTCGACATGGTCTTCCAGTTCGAGCACGTCTCCCTCGACCAGGGCGCCAGCAAGTGGGAGCCGCGCCCGCTGCGGATGCGCGACCTCAAGGCGAGCCTGGGCCGCTGGCAGGCCGGGCTGGCCGAGACCGGGTGGAACAGCCTCTACCTGGCCAACCACGACCAGCCGCGGTCGGTCTCCCGCTTCGGCGACGACGGGCCCGAGCACCGGACGGCGTCCGCGACCTGCCTGGCCACCCTGCTGCACCTGCACCGCGGGACGCCGTACGTCTACCAGGGCGAGGAGCTGGGCATGGCCAACGCGCCGTTCGCGAGCATCACCGACTACCGCGACGTCGAGACCCTCAACCACCACCGCCACGCCCTGGCCGCTGGCGAGGACGAGGCGGCGGTGCTCGCGGTGCTGGCGCGGGTCAGCCGCGACCACGCCCGCACCCCGGTGCAGTGGGACGCGAGCGAGCACGCCGGCTTCACCACCGGCACCCCGTGGATCGCCGTCAACCCCGACCACACCGAGGTCAACGCCGCCGCCCAGCGCGACGACCCCACCTCGGTGCTGGCCCACTACCGCCGGCTGATCGCCCTGCGCCACGCCGAGCCGGTGGTGGCGACCGGGGACTTCACGATGCTGCTGCCCGAGCACGAGCAGGTGTACGCCTTCACCCGCTCCCTCGACGGCCGGGAACTCCTGGTGCTGTGCAACCTCGGCTCCACCGAGGTGCCCCTCGACCCGCTGCGCGCCGACCTGCCCCCCGGCCTGGCGGGGGCGCAGGTGCTGCTGGGCAACCTCGAGGGGGCCGCGCCCGAGCGCGACCTGCGGCCCTGGGAGGCCCGGGTGCTCGACCTGGCCGGGAGCCGGCCGTGAGCGCGGCGACGCCGCCGGACGGGCGCCACGACGTGGTCGTCCTCGGCGCCAGCGGCCTGACCGGGCGGCTGGTCTGCGGGCACCTGGCCGACCGGGCGGAGGCCACGGGCCTGACCTGGGCCGCCGCCGGCCGCGACGCCGACCGGGTGCGCACCGCGCTGGGGCCGCTGGTGCCCGCCGAGGTGCTCACCGCCGACGTCACCGACCCCGCCTCGCTGGACGCGCTGGCCCGGCGCGCGCGCGTGGTGCTGAACCTCACCGGCCCGTACTCCCGCCGCGCCGAGCCCGTCGTCGCGGCGTGCGTCGGCGCCGGCACCTCCTACGCCGACCTCTCCGGCGAGACCCCGGGCGTGCGGCGCGTGGTCGAGCGCTGGCACGAGCCCGCCCGCGAGGCCGGGGTGGCCGTCGTGCAGGTCGCGGGCGTGGAGGCGCTGCCCTTCGACCTCGCCGTGGCCCTGGCCGCCGACCGTGCGGCCGAGCGGGGCGCCGCCCTGGTCGACGTCGACGTCGCCTTCAGCGCCACCCCGCCGCCGCGCGGGGCCCGGGCGCTGACCGACTCCGTCTCCGGCGGCACGCTGGCGAGCCTGGTGACGGTCCTGC
>CADCUY010000004.1 GCA_902806005.1 uncultured Quadrisphaera sp.
TGCCGGCGCGCGTGGCGGCGGCCGTCACCCCGGCCTCCTCCAGCCTCCGGTAGGCCTTCGCCACGGTGGCGGTGGAGACGCCGAGCTGGCCGGCCAGGCCCCGCACCGTCGGCAGCCGGTCGCCGGGGGCGAGCCGGCCGGCCGCGACGTGCTCGAGGAGCTGGTCGTGCACCTGCGCCGCGGGGGAGCCGGCCGCCGGGTCGAGGACGACGGGCGGCTCCCCGTCGGGCCCTGCGGCACCGCGGCCCGCGCCGGGATCCACCGCCGTCACCGGCCCCGGTCGATCCACTCCTGCAGGTGCGGCGCCTCGTCGCCGACCGTGGTGGTGCCGCCGTGCCCGGGCAGGACCGCCGTCTCCGGGGGCAGGGTGAGCAGCCGGTCGCGGATCGAGGCCACGATGGTCGGGAAGTCGCTGTACGAGCGCCCCGTCGCCCCGGGCCCGCCGGCGAAGAGGGTGTCGCCGGTGAGCACCGACTCCAGCGCCGGCACGTAGAAGGACACCGAGCCGGGGGAGTGCCCGGGCGTGTGCAGCACGTGCACCTCGGTGCCGGCGACGGCGACCACCTGGCCGTCCTCGAGCAGCTGGTTCGGCGAGTGGTCGGGGTGGGTCAGGGTCCACAGCCCGAGGTCGGCGCGGTGCAGCGCCGTCGGGGCCCCGAACCGCTCGCCGGCGGCGGGGGCCAGGCGCACGTGGTCGTCGTGGGCGTGGGTGCACAGCACCGCCCGCACCTGCCGCCCGGCCACCACCGCGGCGATCGCCTCGAGGTCGTGGGGGGCGTCGACGACCACGCACTCGGCGTCGTCGCCGAGCACCCAGATGGCGTTCTCGACGTCGAAGACCTCGCCGTCGAGGGAGAACGTGCCGCTGGCCGTGCCGCGGTCGAGGCGCAGGCGGCCCGTGGAGGCGCTCACAGCACCACCACCGACCGCAGCACGTCGCCCCGGGCCATGGCGGCGAACGCGCCCTCGACGGCGTCGAGGCCGATCGTCTCGGAGACGAAGTCCTGCAGCGGGAACCGGCCCTGCAGCGCCAGCGCGGCGAGCATCGGGAAGTCGCGCTCCGGCAGGCAGTCGCCGTACCAGCTGCTCTTCAGCGCCCCTCCGCGGCCGAAGACGTCGAGCAGCGGCAGCTCGATCCGCATCTGCGGGGTGGGCACCCCCACCAGCACCACGGTGCCGGCGAGGTCGCGGGCGTAGAAGGCCTGGCTGTAGGTCTCCGGGCGGCCGACGGCGTCGATGACGACGTCGGCGCCGTGGCCGCCCGTCAGCGCGCGGATGGCCTCCACCGGGTCGGCCTGGCGGCTGTTCACCACGTGGGTGGCGCCGAAGCGCCGCGCCGTCTCGAGCTTCCGGTCCTCCACGTCGACGGCGATGATCGTCGTCGCCCCCGCCAGGCGGGCCCCCGCGATCGCCGCGTCGCCCACCCCGCCGCAGCCGAGGACCGCCACGGAGTCGCCGCGGGTGACCCCGCCCGTGTTCACCGCGGCACCGAACCCGGCCATGATCCCGCAGCCGAGCAGGCCGGCGGCGGCCGCGGGCAGCTGCGGGTCGACCTTCGTGCACTGCCCGGCGTGCACCAGGGTCTTCTCGGCGAAGGCCCCGATGCCCAGCGCGGGGGAGAGCGGGGTGCCGTCGGCCAGCGTCATCGGCTGCGAGGCGTTGTGGGTGTCGAAGCAGTACCACGGCCGGCCGCGCCGGCAGGCCCGGCAGCGCCCGCACACGGCCCGCCAGTTCAGCACCACGGAGTCGCCGACCTCCAGACCGTCGGGACCGCCCGGCACGCCGGGGCCCGTCGCCGAGACCACCCCGGCCGCCTCGTGCCCGAGGAGGAACGGGTAGTCCTGGCTGATGCCGCCGTCGCGGTAGTGGACGTCGGTGTGGCACACCCCGCAGGCCGCCACGTCGACGACGACCTCCCCGGGCCCGGGGTCGGGCACGACGACGTCGACGACCTCCACGGGTGCTCCCTCGCTGCGGGCGACGACGCCCGTGACCGTGTGGCTCATGCGCCGCACGCTAGCGGCCGGCCCCGACACCGCGCCCGCGCTGGAGCGCCCGGCCGCGGCCCCGGCCGCCCCGCCGGGCGCCAGTAGGCTCCCGGGGTGAGCCTGCGCCTGCACGACACCGCCACGGGGGCGGTGCGCGACTTCACCCCGCGCACCCCGGGCCGGGTCGGGTTCTACCTGTGCGGCGCCACGGTGCAGTCCTCCCCGCACATCGGGCACCTGCGCTCGGCGATCGCCTTCGACGTGCTGCGCCGCTGGCTCGAGGACGGGCACGGCCTCGAGGTCACCTTCGTCCGCAACGTCACCGACATCGACGACAAGGTGCTGGCGAGGTCGGCCGAGGCCGGACAGCCGTGGTGGGCCTGGGCCTACCGCTACGAGCAGGAGTTCGAGGCGGCCTACGACGCGGTCGGCGTGCGCCGCCCCACCTACCTGCCGCGGGCCACCGGCCACGTGCCCGAGATGGTGGAGCTGGTCGAGCAGCTGATCGAGCGCGGCCACGCCTACCGCGCGCCGGACGGCGGCGGCGACGTCTGGTTCGACGTCCGCTCCTGGCCCGGCTACGGCTCGCTGACCCACCAGCGGCTCGAGGACCTCGCCTCCGACCCGGACGCCGACGCGCGGGGCAAGCGCGACCCGCGCGACTTCGCGCTGTGGAAGGGCCACAAGCCCGGCGAGCCCGAGACCGCCGCGTGGCCCACGCCCTTCGGCCGCGGCCGCCCGGGCTGGCACCTGGAGTGCTCCGCGATGGCGCGCCGCTACCTCGGGCCGGCCTTCGACCTGCACGCCGGCGGTCTGGACCTGCGCTTCCCCCACCACGAGAACGAGCAGGCCCAGTCGCGCGCCGCCGGCGACGAGTTCGCGGGCCTGTGGCTGCACAACGGCTGGGTGCGCGTCGGCGGGCAGAAGATGGGCAAGTCGCTCGGCAACTCCCTGGTCGTCGACGAGGTGCTGGCCACGACGAGCCCGCTGGTGCTGCGGTACGCCCTCGGCGCCGCGCACTACCGGTCGATGGTCGACCACGGCCCGCAGACCCTGGCCGACGCCGAGGGGGCGGTCGGGCGGATCGAGGCGTTCCTGCGCCGAGCGCCTGCCGCGGCCGGCGGCCCGGGCGACGCCGCGCCCGCCCTCCCGACCGCCTTTCCCGCCGCCTTCCGGGCGGCCATGGACGACGACCTCAACGTGCCGGTGGCCCTGGCCGCCCTGCACGACGCCGTGCGCGCGGGCAACCGGGCGCTGGACGCCGGCGACGAGGGGCTGGCGCGCGAGCACGCGGCGGCGGTGACGGCGATGGCCCGGGTG
>CADCUY010000005.1:0-2999 GCA_902806005.1 uncultured Quadrisphaera sp.
GCGACAGACACCGCCACGAACCGGCTCACGGCCATCGGGCAGACCCCGCGACGACGCGCACGCCCACCACGACGCACCCGGCCGACGACCCGGACCATCAGCGGCCGGGGGAGCACGACGGCCGCTCGAGGGACCCGGCCGCCCGGCGGACCGGCGTCACGGCACCGACCGGACGGCTGTCGAGCCGAGCGCGATCCTCGGCCCTCGACCCACCCCTCCTCAGACCCGTAATGACATAATGCTCATTATCGGTTGTCTGGAGAGGACGGGTGCCGGTCAGCCTGCCGGCCGCGAGGCCACGCCGTTCGCGCACCGCTGTGAGGGCCCGGGGACTGGCGAGGAGCAGCCCGAGCGTCGAAGATCGTCATGGTGAGCGATGCGGACCGCAGCGGCGAGCGTGGACGAGGACGAGGCGTGCTGGAGGGGGCGTTCCGCCTCCTCCGTCTCCTGCCGGAGGTCCAGGGTCCCGGTCAGGTCCGCCGGCTGGCGGACCTGACCGGGATCCCCTACTCGTCGGTGCACCGGATCCTGCAGCAGTCGGTGGACATCGGGCTGGTCACCCGGTCCGGTGGCAGCTTCAGCCTGGGCGCCGGCGTGCTCGAGCTGGCCGGCGCGGTCGAGCCCGTACCGGGCCTGCGCCGGCGGGCCGCGACGGTGATGCAGTCACTGCGTGAGCACACCGGCGCCACGCTCTCCCTGGTCACGTGGATGGGTGACCACGCCATCGTCCTCGACCTCGTCCCAGGTGGCGAGGGGCTGCCGTTCCCGGTGGCCAGTGGTCACCGCCTGCCCCCGGCTGCCGCGGGCACCGTGGCGCTGGCCGGTCGCGCCGGGGCCCGAGGGATCGTCGTCAACGACGGCGACGACCTGCCCGGGTTGACGTGCTACGCCAAGACCGTGCCCGCGCCCGGCGGTGCGAGGGTGGCGCTGCAGCTGAGCGCGTCGGCCGAGCACCCCGCCGCGCGCTTCGCCGCGGTCGTCGACCAGGGCGCAGCCCGGATCAGCGCCGGCCTGCGCAACGGCTGAGCCACGAACGGGGCGCCTCTCACTGAGTGGACATCGACCCGTACGCCACGCCTCCCCCCTCCTAGCGTGGCTCCGTCGGCGCACCCCGGTCCACGGCTGGTGCCCACGCCGGGCTGCTGGCCCATCGGCGTGCCGGTCGGTGCAGCGCTCCTGCGGCGGCACCGGGAGCGAAGTGACGAGCGTCGAAGGAGCGGCCATGCCTGACTCGCCGGTCGACGGGGCACCGACCGACCACGACCTGCCCGACGCCGTGGACTACATCGTCGTCGGCGCCGGCGCGGCGGGCTGTGTGGTGGCTGCCCGCCTGACGCAGGACCCGGGGACGACGGTCCTGCTGCTGGAGGCCGGAGGCCAGCTCGACGAGGACGTCGTCAGCGTCCCGGGTCGCTTCCGCGAGCTGGAGGCGGCGCCGTCGGTCTACGAGGACCTGACGCCACCGCAGGACGGCCTGGGAGGCCGGCGGATCGCGCTGCACACCGGCCGCGGCCTGGGCGGTGGCAGCAGCATCAACGCCCTGGGCTGGTTCCACGGGTCGCCCTCGGACTACGACGGGTGGAGCGAGGACGGCGCACCCGGCTGGGGCTGGGAGCAGGTCCTGCCGCACCTGCGCGCCAGCGAGGACCACGAGCTGGGCGCCAGCACCTGGCACGGCGCCACCGGGCCGATGAGCGTGACCGGGCCCCGCCACCTCCACCCGCTCGCCGTGGCGTTCGTGGCCGCCGGCGAGCACCGCGGTCTGGCCGTCACCGACGACCTCAACGGCGACGTGCGCGAGGGCGTCGGCCTGGCGCAGAGCAACACCCGCGACGGACGGCGGTGGAGCGTGGTGGACGGCTACCTCGGTCCGGCCGGAGAGCGCGAGAACCTCCGCCTGCACACCGGCACCCCGGTCGCGCGCCTGCTCGTGGACGGCTCCCGGGTGCGGGGGGTGCTGACCGGTGGTCCGCGTCCGAGGGAGGTCCGTGCGCGCACGGGGGTGGTCCTGTGCGCCGGCGCCGTCCGCACACCCCACCTGCTGATGCTCTCGGGCATCGGCCCGGCGGAGCACCTGAGCGAGCACGGCATCGACGTCGTCAGCGACGTGCCGGGCGTGGGCGCGAACCTGCACGACCACCCCATGGTCCCCACCCTGTGGCCCCTCACCGACGCCCCCGCGCTGCGCGACAGCTCCTCCGCGGACCCCTGGACCAGCTACCGGCTGCTGCGCCGCGGACCGCTGTCCACGGTCGGCCAGGGCGTCGCCGTCCTGCGCACCCGGCCCGAGGACGCGTCCCCGGACGTGCAGCTGGCCATGGGCCTGCTCGGCCCCGACGCCGGGGCCCCGCCCTCGGACCTGGAGGCGATGGTCTGCCTGGTCGCGCTCCTGGCCCCCCGCAGCCGGGGCACGGTGCGCCTGGCCAGCGCCGACCCGGAGGCCGACCCCGTCGTCGACCCGCGCTACCTCAGCCACCCCGAGGACGGTGACCGCCTGCGCGCGGGCGTGCGCCACCTGATGTCGATCTTCACGGCGCCGTCCCTGTCCACGCTGACCGGACCCGCCCTGGGGCTGGGAGCGGAGCCGGACGACGCGGAGCTCACGGCCTTCGTCACCGCCCAGGCGACCAGCTACTGGCACCTCGTGGGCACCGCTCGCCTCGGCACCGGTCCCCTCGGGGTCGTCGACCCCCTGACCATGCGCGTGCGCGGCACCACCGGGCTCTTCGTCGCCGACGCCTCGCTGTTCCCCACCATCACCCGGGGCAACACCCACGCACCCACCATCGCCGTCGCCGAACGCGCCAGCCAGCTCCTCGGAACCGCCCGCTGAGGCGGCCTCCTCCACCTGCACCTCCGACCACCGGTCGCCCGACCCGCACGGGTACCGCAGACGGATCCGACCCCTCGCTCCCCCGTCCCCCAGTGGGATGGATCGACCCTGAGAGCCCTCACCTCGACCGCGTGGGGGGCGCCTCGTCGACCGCGAGCAGCCCGGC
>CADCUY010000005.1:3009-3295 GCA_902806005.1 uncultured Quadrisphaera sp.
CCCGGCTGGAGCCAGCACCCGCAGCAGGTGCGGCCAGCGAGGAGAGGCCCGACGGGCCCCTGCCCGGCACGGCGGTGCGCCCAGGACGCGGTCGAGGCGCCGGCTGGGTGCGCGCTACGTCGCGCGGACCAGGCGGACCCGTTGCGGGCTGCTGCGCGGCACCCGCTCGACCAGGCCGCGAGCCTCGAGGTCGACCTCGGTGTACGTGCAGCAGTTGCGCAGCCGCCCGCCGGGGAACGCCGGGTGGGTCCCCGGCGCCTCCTGGACGGAGGCGACGAGCTCGGCC
>CADCUY010000006.1 GCA_902806005.1 uncultured Quadrisphaera sp.
GGGGGGGGGCGGGGCGGGGGGCGCGCCCGGGCGGGGGCGGGCGCGGCGAGCTGGTGGCGCAGGACTGGCGCACCTGGGCGGAGGGCCTGCCGGCCGGGGCGCCCGTGGACCCCGCGGACGAGGCCGCCGCGTGGTTCGTCACCCTCACCGACCCCGCCGAGGGCGAGTACGTGCTCCGCGGCCGGGTGGAGGCGGCGACGGGGGCCGGCGGTGACGTCGAGGTGGTCCTGGCGATCACGCCGAGCGGCGCCTGAGCGGCGACGTCTCCTCGGGCACCCAGGACCCGTCGACGGGGAACGGGCGGCCGGATCCCCGGCCGCGGTGGGACGATGCCGGGCGTGCCGCTGTCCGTCCGCGAGACCGGTCCTGACGACGCGCCCACGGTCGTGCTGCTGCACGGGGTGGGCACCAGCGGGTGGATGTGGCGGCAGCTGGTGGAGGCCCTCGAGGACGAGCTGCACGTGCTGACCGTCGACCTCCCCGGCCACGGCCGCAGCGCCGCGACGGCGTGGGTCTCGATGCAGGACAGCGCTGCCGCCGTCGCCGACGTCATCGCCGACCGCGCCCACGGCGGCGCGGCGCACCTGGTCGGGCTGTCCCTGGGCGGGTACCTGGCCGCCGACCTCGCGGCGACCCGGTCGCCCCTCGTGCCGAGCGCGCTGGTCAGCGGCGTCAACGTGCTGCCGTTCCCGCGTCCGCGCCTGATGCGCGCCGCGGGGCGCCTGATGGCGCCGCTGATGACGTCGGGCCCGGTGCTGCGCGCCAACGCCCGGGCCCTGCGCGTGCCGCCCGAGGACCTCGCCGGGTACGCCGAGGCGGCCCGGGCCATGGCCCCGGGCACCTTCGTGCGCGTGGGCGCGGAGCTGATGGACTACCGGCCCCCCGCCGGGGCCGCCTCCTCGTCGAGCCGGGTCCTGGCCGTCGCCGGCGCGAAGGAGCAGGACCTGATCGTGAGGTCGCTGGTGGAGCTGGCCCGCGCGTTCCCCCACGGCCGGGCGCGCACGGTGCCCGGCGTCGGCCACGCCTGGAACGGGGAGGTGCCCGACCTGTTCGCCGCCGTCGTGCGGGCCCACGTCGGCGGCGCGCCGCTGCCCGACCAGCTCGTCGCCCCTCCGGGCGAGCGCCTCGACGGCGGGCCGTAGCCGCCCGGGGGAGCACCGCCGCAGGGCAGCTCCCCAGCGGCCGGGTCAGGCGTGGACCTCGTGCTCGTGGTCGGCGTGGGCGGCGCTCTCGAGCTGGAACGTGGAGTGCACCACCCGGACGGGGAAGTGCTGGCTCGCGCACCGCTGCAGGTCGTCGAGCATCGCCGGGGCGTGCCCGTCGTTGAAGCAGCTCTCGTCGAGGACGACGTGGGCGGTCAGGACCGGCAGGTCGCTGGCCACGCTGGTCGCGTGCAGGTCGTGCACCCCCAGCACGTGGGGCAGGCGCAGCAGGTGCTCGCGCACCTCGTCGAGGTCGAGCCCGCGCGGGGTGCTCTCGAGCAGCACGTCGACGGTCTCCCGCAGGAGCAGCACCGTGCGGGGCACGATCAGCGCCCCGATGAGCAGCGAGACGACGGCGTCGGCCTGCAGCCAGCCCGTGGTGGCGATGACCAGCGCGGCGAGGAGGACGCCGAGCGAGCCGATCCCGTCGACGGCCACCTCCAGGGTCGCGGCGCGCAGGTTCAGGCTGCCCGCGCCCGCCCGGCGCAGCACGGCGAAGGCGGCGAGGTTGCCCACCAGGCCGACCACGCCGTAGACGACCATCCCCCCGGTCAGCACCGGCGGCGGGTCGACCAGCCGGCGGACGCCCTCGACGACGACGACCAGGCCCACGGCGAGCAGCACGGCCGCCTGCAGGGTGGCGCCGAGCACCTCGGCGCGGCGCAGCCCCCAGGTGCGCCGCGCGGTGGCCGGGCGCAGCGCGAGGGTCGCGGCGACGACCGCGACGAGCAGCCCGCCGGCGTCGGTCAGCGCGTGGCCGGCGTCGGCGAGCAGGGCGAGGCTGCCGGTCAGCGCCGCGCCGACCACCCCGGTGACCAGGACGGCGGTGGTGATGGCGAGCGCGGTCAGCAGCGCCCCGCGGTGCTGGCCCGCGGAGGCGCCGTGGTCGTGGCCGTGGGTCACCGCGCGGGCTCCTCGACCGCTCCGCCGCCGGCGGCCGCCGGCGCGCAGCACGAGCACCCGCCGTCCGGGGCGGCGTCGTCGGCCGTCGCCGTCGGGGCGCAGCAGGCGTCGCCGCGCCACGCCTGCACCCCCTCGCGCACCGCGACCGCGGCGATGACCAGGGCCGCGACCGGGTCGGCCCACGACCAGCCGAACGCGCTGTTCAGCGCGAGCCCGACCAGGAGCACCGCGGAGAGGTAGGTGCACAGCATCGTCTGGGCGGAGTCGGCGACCGCCGAGCGCGAGCCGAGCTCGCGGCCCGCGCGGCGCTGGGCGGTGGACAGCGCCGGCATCACCACCAGGCTGACCGCGGCCAGCACCAGGCCGACGGTCGAGTGCTGCGCCGCCTGCCCGGCGACCAGCGCACCGACGGCGTCGGCGGTGACGAACGCCGCGAGGGCGAAGAAGGAGACGGCGACCACGCGCAGCGCCCGGTGCTCGCGCCGCTCGCGGACCTCGGGGTCGCGGGCGGAGAACTGCCACGCCACCGCGAGCGCCGAGGCGACCTCGATCGCCGAGTCGACGCCGAACCCGACCAGCGCCGAGGACGAGACGCGCACCCCCTCGCCCAGCGCCACGACGGCCTCGACGACGTTGTACGCGATGGTCCCCGCGACCAGCCACCGGATCCGCCGCGCGAGCGCCTCCTGCCGCACCGGCGCCGGCCGCAGCGCCGGCACCGCGGTGGTGCTCACGCGTCAGCCCCGAGGGCGGCGCCCGCGTCGTGCGCCTGGGCGACCGGGACGAGGCAGTGCTCCGGCTCCACGGCCAGCACCACGCCGAGGAGGTCGTCGAGGGCGTGGCCCAGCCGGCCGTCGGCGAGCTCGTACCGCACGCGGCGCCCCTCGGGGACGGCGACGACCAGCCCGCAGCCGCGCAGGCAGGCGAGGTGGTTGGAGAGCGACTGGCGCGAGACGCCGAGGCGGTCGGCGAGGTCGCTGGGGTGCGCGGGGGCCTCGCGCAGGGCGAGCAGGACCCGGGAGCGGGTCGGGTCGGACAGCGCGTGCCCGAAGCGGGCCAGCACGCTGCCGGCGGTGGCGGTCTCCACGCGGTCGACGGTACACGTGGTCGTGAATTCAGGGAGCGATGTAGTCCTCCTGGGGCTCGCCCAGCGCCGGCACGTCGGCGGCCGTCACGGCGTCCGGCAGGA
>CADCUY010000007.1 GCA_902806005.1 uncultured Quadrisphaera sp.
CTCGCCGCCGCGGACGAGCGGGTGGCCTCCGCCTCCTGCGTCATCGCGCTCACCGAGCCGCGAGCGCCCTCCGGGCACGGGCGGGCCGACGAGCTCGACGTCGTCGCCCAGCGGGCCGAGCGGCTCGCGGCGCAGCTGCGCCGCCGGCTGGCCGAGGCGAGCGGGCGCCCGCTCGACCGGGTCGCCGACGAGCTGCGCCGCGGCCTGGTGCTCTCGGCCCGGGAGGCGCTGGACTACGGCCTCGTCTCGTCGGTGCGCTGAGCCGTGGACGCGGTCACCGGCACCGCCGCGGGCGTGCCCTTCACCGCCCTGCCGCCGCCCGCCGCGACCGACAGCCCCGCCCCGCTGCTGGTGACGTGGCACGTGCTCGACGCCCCGCGCACCGACGCCGCCTTCGCCGCCGCGCTGCCCCTGGCCGACGTGCCCGCGTGGACGGTGCACCTGGGCATGCCGATGTGCGGTGCGCGGATGGTCGACGGCGTCCTCGCGCGGTGGCTCACCCGTCAGCTGACGACGGAGTGGTCGGCGGACGGCCCGCGGTGACGGGTGCGTCCTCGGGGCCACCGGCTCAGGGCCACAGACCAGCCCTCCGCGCCGCCTGGCGCGCCCGGTGGCGGCGGACGCGGCGCACGTACAGCGGCACCAGGTCGCGCCCGGTCGGCAGGTGCGCGGCGCGCACCGCCCACGGGGAGACCCGGTGCTGGACGGTGAAGGAGTCGGGCCCGATCCAGTAGCGGTCGGCGCGCACGACCTCCGGCGACGGGGCGCGCATCCGGCGCTTCTGCAGGTGCACCAGCAGGGCCGTGCGGCGCACGACCTCCCCGCCGGCCACCCGGTGCTCGGCGACCTCGCCGTCCTCCCAGGCGTACCGGCGCGGGTCCCTGCCCGGCGGGTGCTCGGCACGGGTGCGGTAGCGGGCGAAGGAGAGGTCGAAGACCACCTCCTCCTGCCACGAGCGGACGCCGAGGTCGTCGAGCAGGTGGTAGATGCCGGCCCACTCGTCGAAGTGCCGGGCCCGGGGCGTGCTCAGGACGTCGCGGTAGCTGATCCGCCCGGCCTCGTGCCGGAACCACCCAGCAGCCTCCGGGGTGTTCCGGTACAGGGCGAAGCTCCCGGCGAAGAGCACCTTGTCGGCGGCGAACGCCTCCGGGGGCAGGTGGTCGCGGACGCGCCCGAAGATGACGTCGAGGTCGCAGTGGCCCCAGAAGTCGCAGCCGGCGAGCTCGTCGGCGAAGACCTCGCCGAAGGCCGGCCGGAGGTCGCACAGCTTGTACGGGCCGGGCAGGCTGAGCGGGAAGTCGAAGTGGGTCTGGAAGCGCGCCGCCAGGTCGGCGAAGGACCACCGCTGCACCTCGACGTTCGGTGGCGCACCAGGCACCGGCTGGTCGGTCAGCAGCAGCCAGGAGACGTCGGGGTTGTGCGCCATGCTCCGCAGGACCAGGGGCGCGTAGCCGGGCAGCGGCCCGAAGTACGGGACGACGAGCCGGATGGAGGGGCCGGGCACGCGCGGCACCGTAGCGGCGCCGACGGGCCGCCGCCCGGGCCGAGCACCCCGACGGGTCAGGCGGGGTGCTCGGCCGCGACCGCCTCGGCGAGGACGGCGACCGCCGTCGCCCCGGCGTCCACGGAGCCGATGCTGCGCTCCCCGGTGTAGCTGGCGCGCCCGCGGCGGGCCTGCATCGACGCCGTCGCGTCGGCCGCCTCGCGCGCGGCCCGGGCGAAGACGGCGAACAGCTGCGGCCCGGAGGCCCCCGCAGCGACCTCCTGCTCGAGCCGGTCGGTGGCGGGCACCAGGGCGTCGAGCAGGGTCTTGTCGCCCACCTGCGCCCGGCCGCGCGCGGCGATGCCCTCGGCCGCGGCGCGCAGGGCGGCGACGACGTCGGCGGGGGCGACCTCGTCCTTGCCCTTCAGCACGCCCCCGGCGCGCAGCAGCGCCGTGCCCCAGATCGGGCCGGAGGTGCCGCCGATCCGGCTGGTGACCGTCATCGCGACCTTCACCAGGAACGTGCCCGCGTCGGTGCGGTCGTAGCCCTCCCACTCGGCGAGGACCGCGGAGAAGCCCCGGGCCATCGAGAAGCCGAAGTCGCCGTCGCCGACGACGGCGTCGAGGTCGCTGAACTCCTGCTCACGGGCCACGCAGGTGCGCGCGACGGTGGCGATCACCGCCTCCACCGCCGCGGTGCCGGCGGCGCTGCTGGCGGGGCGGTCGTGCGGGCGGTCGTCCAGGCTGTCGTCCGGGCTCACGGTGACCTCCGTCGGTCGGTGCGGCGGGCGCCGTCACCGTAGACCGGCCGCCGGGTGGGCCACCACAGCGGGACCGCTCGGGACGGGACGCACGGAACTGGTGGCCGCCCGGTGCATCCGGACGGCCCGCCACGGCGGAAGGGAGGTCGACGGCACCCGTCGTCACACCCTCCAGGAGGAACCATGCGCCCAGTGCTCGCCGCCACCGCCCTGTCGGTGGCCGCCCTCCCGCTCGCCCTCGCCGCGCCCGCCGCGGCCAGCTCGGCGTCCGGGGACACCGCGACCGTCTCCGTGCTCCACGCCGTCCCGGACCTGCCGGTCGACGTCTACGCCAACGGCGAGGAGCTCATCGCCGACTTCACCCCGGGCACCCTGACCGACCCCCTGCAGCTGCCGGCGGGCGAGTACGACCTGGCCGTCTACCCCGCGGGCGCCGACCCGGCCGCGACCCAGCCGGCGATCTCCGCCGACGACGTGGCGGTGCCCGCCGGCGCGAACGCCACCGTCGTGGCCCACCTCAGCGAGGCCGGGCAGCCGACCCTGACCCCGTTCGTCAACGACACCGCCGCGGTGCCCGCCGGCCAGGCCGGGCTGACCGTGCGCCACACCGCCGCGGCCCCGGCCGTCGACGTCCGCGCCGGCGGCACCCCGGTGCTCAGCGGCCTGACCAACCCGAACGAGGCCAGCGCCACCGTCCCCGCCGGCACGGTGAGCGCCGACGTCGTGCTCGCCGGCACCTCGACCGTGGCGATCGGCCCGGCCGACCTGCCGCTCGAGGAGGGCACCCGCACCGTCGTCTACGCGTGGGGCTCGGCCGAGGCCGGCAACCTGCAGCTCGCGGTGCAGACCATCGACGACCTGGGCTCCGCGCCCGGCGGCGTCGACTCCGGCCTCACCGGTGCGGCGGACGACGCGGCGCCGGGGTGGCTGCTCGCCGCCGGCGGCCTCGCGCTCGTCGGCGCCGGCGCGGTGGCCGCCCGCACGGTCCGCGCGCAGCGCAGCGGCGCTCGCGCCTGAGGAGCGGGCGATGACCGGGGCAGCGGC
>CADCUY010000008.1 GCA_902806005.1 uncultured Quadrisphaera sp.
ACCGACGGCCAGACCGGCTGCACCACACACCACCTGCTCGGCGCGGTACTGCTCCAGCGACCGGTCGCTGCCCGCCTGGCGCAGGCGGCGCTGGATGCCGGCGCCGCCGCCGGTCAGCCGCTCCAGGACGGCGGGCAGCGCCGAACCCTGCGCGGTGACCGGCCGCAGCAGCCGCACCAGCAACCGCCAACCGCCCTGCGCGCCCGCGGTGTCGCCCGGTGCGGCCAGCAGCCGGGACGCGCGGGGCGCGTCGCGCAGGTGCGGCGCGAGCCGGTCGACGAGGCTGGTCCGACGCCAGGCGGGCACCCGCACCACGACCAGAGCCGCACCGAGGCCGCCGACCAGGCCGACGAGCATCCCCGTGGTGTCGAGGCCTCCGACCACCAGCCCGCTCACCGGAGCACCCGCCGCTCCTCGGGCAGCCGGCCGAGCCGGAGCATGAGCCGGTACGCGACGGCGCTGAGCACGGCCCCGACGGCCAGCACGACGACGCCGCTGGCGCTGTCGTAGGCCGCGACCGCCTCGGGCCGGGTGGCCAGCAGCGCGAGCACCAGCCACGGCGCCGCCACCGCCAGCCGGGCGCCGTGCACCGTCCAGCTCTGCCGGGCCCGCAGCTCCGCGCGGGTGCGGGCGTCGTCGCGCAGGAAGGCCGACAGCGTGCGCAGCAGGCGCCCGAGGTCGCTGCCGCCGACCTCGCGGGTCAGGCGCAGGGACTCCACCACGCGGTCGCCGACGGGGTCGGCCAGGCGCTCCTTGAGCGCGTCGAGGCAGGCGACGAAGCGACCCGTGGCCCGGTAGTCGTCGGCGAAGGCCGCGAAGGCCGGGCGGAGCTGGCTCGGCCCGCGCTGCCCGAGGGCGGCGAGGGCCTCGGGCAGCGACAGGCCCGCGCGCACCCCCGAAGCGAGGTGGTCGACGGCCTCGGGCCACAGCTCGCGCACGTGCGCGCGCCGTGACGCCGCCCGCGAGCGCACCAGCGCCAGCGGCGCGGCGGCCGTGATGAGCCCGAAGCACGCCGCGACGGGCGGGGCGCCGCTGACGGCGAGCGACCCGGCTCCGACGACCACGCCGACCATCACGGACGCCGCGGCCAGCACCGACGGCGACAGCCCCTGGACGCCGGCCGCCGTCAGGTCGTCGCGCAGCCTGTCGCTCCAGCCCGGGCGGGCCGGGGCGCTGTCGTCGGCCCCGTCCGCGCTCGCGACGGGCCAGCAGGCCCACCAGACGCAGAACAGGCCGAGCCCCAGCAGCAGGCCGAGGGCCGCCCCCGGCCCGGAGCCCGACAGCCCCACCTCAGGTCCCGTCCGCGGCCAGCAGGGCGTGCACGTCGTGGCCGGCGCGGGCGAAGCGCTCCTCGTGGGGCGGGAACCCCCCGGCGCGCACCAGGGCGCCGTCGACGGTGGTGAAGACGTCGGTGACCTCCACGACGTCGCCCTCGACCCGGCCCGGAACGGCGACGACCTCGCGCACGCGGCGCCGTCCCTCGGCGTCGAGGGCGGTGTGCACCACCAGGTCGACCGACGCCGCCACGGTGGGGACGACGAACCGGGCGCCGACGTTCTGCCCGGCGAGCAGCGGCAGGGTGCACAGCTTGGTGATCGCCTCCCGGGCGCTGTTGGCGTGGACGCTGGCCATGCCGGGCAGGCCGCTGTTCAGGGCGATGAGCAGGTCCAGGCTCTCCTCCTGGCGGACCTCGCCGACGATGATCCGGTCGGGGCGCATCCGCAGCGCCTCCTTGACCAGGCGGCGCAGGGGGATCTCGCCGGTGCCCTCCAGGCTGGGCTGCCGGCACTGGAGGGCGACGACGTCGCGCAGGGGGATCTTCAGCTCGAAGACCTCCTCGCAGCTGACGACGCGCTGCCGGGGCGGCACGGCAGCGGCGAGGCAGTTGAGCAGCGTGGTCTTCCCCGCCTGGGTGCCTCCGGAGACGATCACGTTGAGCCCGGCCGCGACGGCGGCGTCGAGGAACGCCGCGCACGGCGCGCTGAGCGTCCCCAGGGCGACCAGGTCGTCGAGCCGGGAGGCGCGCACGACGAACTTGCGGATGTTGACCGCCCAGTGCCGGCGGGTGACGTCGGGGATCACCACGTGCAGGCGGCTGCCGTCGTCAAGCACCGCGTCGACGAACGGGGAGCTGAGGTCGACCCGGCGCCCGGAGCTCTTGAGCATCCGCTCGACCAGCTCGGCGACCTCCTCCGCGGTGAGGATCGTCGTGGTCAGCTCCGAGCGCCCGCCGCGGGCGACGAAGACCTTCCCCGGCTCGTTGATCCACACCTCCTCGACCTCGGGGTCGTCGAGGTACCGCTGCAGGGGTCCGAGGCCGGCGACGGCGTCGAGCACCGCCCGTTCGACGGCGGCCGCGTCGCCGAGCGCGGGCAGGAGACCGTCGGCGCAGCGCTCGGCGTAGTCGGCGAGCACCTCGAGGACGACGCCGCGCACGTCGGCCAGGTCGCGGGCGGGGTCCAGGGACCGGCGCCGCACGAGCTCGCGGACCTCGGACTCGACGATCTCCAGCGCCGAGGCGGCGGTCGAGCTGGCGGCAGCGGGCACGGGACCGACCTCCTCGGGCAGCAGCGGTCGTGGCGACCGGTCGTGGGCACCGGGAGCCGGCCCGGCCACCCGGCGAGCCGCGACAGTAGGACGGACCGGGGACACCCGGCGGCGACCCTGTGGACAGCCGGACGCCGTTCGGAGGGAGGGCCCGCCCGATCGGCGGACCACCGCGCGCAGGCGGTGACCGCGGGCGGGCTGAGGGTGACCCGCTGTCCACAGGGCGGGATCCGGTTCCGGGGCGGTGTCCGATCCGCCCCCCATGCTGACCGCGTGCGCCTCGAGATCAGCCTCGCCACCGACGGTCCCCCGGGGCCGGCGGGCGGTGACGGCAGCTCGGGCGCGCGGGGTCCGGTCGACGCGGAGCTCGACGCGCCCGCCGGCACGGCCCTGCACCAGGTGCACGACGCCCTGCTCGCGCTGCTCGGCGAGGTCGCCCCCGCGCAGGCCCGGTGGTGGGTGGACGGCGCGCCGGTGGACCCCGGCGCCGTGCTGGGTCACCCGCCGCTGGTGCGAGGGGCGCTGCTCGTGGCCCGGCCCGACGACGCGGCCCGGCCGCCGTCGCCGGGACCGGTGGAGGTGACCGCCGCCTGCGGGCCGGGCGCGGGCGCGGTGCACCGGCTCCCGCTCGGCGAGCACGTGGTCGGACGCGACCCGCGGGCTGGCGTCGGGCTGCTCGACCCCGACGCCTCCCGCCGGCACGCCGCGCTCCAGGTCCACGCCGAGGGCGTGCGGGTG
>CADCUY010000009.1 GCA_902806005.1 uncultured Quadrisphaera sp.
GCCGCCGACGGCGGGGCGCCCGGCGACCCCGCCCGCCGCGACCGGCGGCGCGCCTGGCGCGCGCTGCTCGTGCAGCCCGCCCTGCTCGCGCTCGCGCTCCTCGCCTTCGGGGTGTGGCGCGCGAGCGCGCAGCTGAGCGAGACCGAGGCCCGCCAGCTGGGGTGGGCGGCCCTGTCGCGCAGCACCGTCGAGCACCTGCAGCTCACCGCCGTCGCCGGCGCGATCGTGGTCGCCCTCGCCGTGCCGCTCGGGGTGCTGCTGACCCGCGACGGGCTCCGGCGGCTCTCACCGCTGGTGCTGGCCGTGGCCGGCGTGGGGCAGGCCGCCCCGGCCATCGGCCTGTTCGTGCTGCTGGCCACGTGGCTGGGCTTCGGGTTCCGCACCGCCGTCGTCACCCTCGTCGCGTACGCGGCGCTGCCCGCGCTGCGCAACACCGTGGTCGGTCTGCAGGGCGTGGACCAGCGCCTGGTCGAGGCCGGGCGGGGGATGGGCATGAGCCCGACCGCCGTCCTGTTCCGCGTCGAGCTGCCGCTCGCCGTGCCCGTGGTGCTCTCGGGGGTGCGCACGGCGCTCGTCGTGCTCGTGGGCACCGCCACGCTGGCGACCTTCGTCAACGGCGGCGGGCTCGGCCTGCTGATCACCACCGGCATCAACCTCTCGCTCGACGCGCTGCTGGTCAGCGGCGCCCTCCTCGTGGCGCTGCTGGCGCTCGCCGTCGACTGGCTCGGCCGCGTGGTCGAGCACCTGGTCACCCCGAAGGGACTCTGAGTGCGCCGCCCCCGCCCCCTCCTCGCCCTCGTCGCGCTGGGGGCCGCCGCGCCGCTGCTGGCCGGGTGCGGCCTGCAGGGCGCCAACGGCTACACCCCGGAGGCGTCCGCGGGCACGATCGAGCCCATCGGCGCGGACGGCGCGGAGATCGTCGTCGGCAGCAAGAACTTCACCGAGCAGCTCGTCCTCGGCAAGATCGCGGTCATCGCGCTCGACGTCGCCGGCTTCGAGGTGGTCGACAGCACCAACATCCCCGGCTCGGCACCAGCGCGCTCCGGAGCGGTCAGCGGCGAGATCGACGTGCAGTGGGAGTACACCGGCACGGGGTGGCTGGTCTACCTCGGCCAGGCCGAGGGCATCCCGGACCGCGAGGAGCAGTACGAGGCGGTGCGGGCGGCCGACGCCGAGAACGGCCTCACCTGGCTCCCCCCCGCGCCCATGAACAACACCTACGCCTTCGCCGTGCGCACCGAGGCCGTCGAGCAGCTGGGAGGGGTCGACAGCCTCTCCGACCTCGCGCAGCTGCCGGTCGAGGACCGCACCCTGTGCGTGGAGTCGGAGTTCGCCAGCCGGGCCGACGGTCTGGAACCGATGCTGGAGACGTACGGCATCCCGCTCGGCGACCCGGTGGGGGTGCCGCGCGACAACGTCGCCGTGCTGGAGACCGGTGCCGTCTACACGGCGACCGACGGCGGGGACGTCTGCCAGTTCGGCGAGGTCTTCACCACCGACGGCCGGCTGGCCGCACTGGACCTGACCGTGCTGGAGGACGACCTGGGGTACTTCCCGGCGTACAACGTCGCACCGGTGGTGGTGACCGACACCCTCGAGGCGCACCCCGAGATCGCCGACGTCTTCGCGCAGATCACGCCGCTGCTCACCGACGAGGTGCTGATCGACCTGAACGGACGGGTGGACATCGGGGGCGAGGAGCCCGCCGACGTCGCCTACGACTGGATGCGCAGCGAGGGCCTCGTCAGCTGACCCGGCCGTCGCCGCGGCTCAGGGGGCGTGCGGGGAGAACGCCACGCGCACGCAGCCGTCGGTCTTGTCCTTGAACAGCTGGTAGCCGCGGACGGCGTCCTCGAGCGGCATCTGGTGCGAGGCCAGGTAGGCGGTGTCGAGCTCGCCGGCGGCGATCCGCTCGAGCAGCCGCGGGACGTACCGCTGCCCGTGCTGCTGGGCGGTCCGCAGGGTGAGCCCCTTGTTGATCAGCAGCCCGGTGGGGAAGGAGTCGGTGAGGCCGTAGACCCCGAGCATCGAGACGACGCCCCCCTTGCGGACGGCGAGGATCGCCTCGCGCAACGGCGTGGCGCGGTCGGTCTCGAGGCGCACGGCCTGCTTGACCCGGTCGACGACCTGCTGGACGCCGGTCCCGTGCCCTTCCATGCCGACCGCCTCGATCACCGAGTCGGGCCCGCGGCCGCCGGTCATCTCGCGCAGGGCCTCCTGCACGCTGTCGACGGCCGAGTAGTCGATGGTCTCGGCCCCGGCCTTGGTGCGCGCCAGCTCCAGCCGCTCGGGGAGCCGGTCGACGACGATGACCCGGCCCGCGCCGTCCAGCTTCGCCAGCGCTGCGGCCATCAGCCCGACGCCGCCGGCGCCGAAGACGGCGACCGTGTCGCCCGGGGCGATGTCGCAGAAGTCGACGCCCGTCGCGGCGGTCGGCGCGGCGTCGGAGACGAACAGCGCCTGCAGGTCGGTGACGCCCTCGGGCACGACGAAGCAGTTGACGTCGCCGAACGGCACCCGCACGTACTGGGCGTGCGAGCCCTGGTAGCCGCCGAAGGGGTGGGTGTAGCCGTAGATGCCGCCCGTGGGGTGGCCGAGCACGGGCTGCTGCAGCGCCGCGTTGGGGTTGGTGGTGTCGCACAGGGAGAACAGCTGGTGCTCGCAGTACCAGCACGAGCCGCAGGCGATGAAGGACGGGACGACGACGCGGTCGCCGACGCGGCGGTCGCGGACCTCCGCGCCGGTCTCGACGACCTCGCCCATGAACTCGTGCCCGAACACGTCGCCGGTGCGCATACCTGGCAGGTAGCCGTCGATGAAGTGCAGGTCCGAGCCGCACGTGGCCGTCAGGTCGACGCGGAGCAGCACGTCGTGGGGGTTGATGATCGTGGGGTCGTCGACGGTCTCGACGGCGAGGTCGTTGACGCCGTTCCAGCACAGTGCGCGCACGGGGCTGCTCTCCGGTCCGTGGGGTGGGTGTGGGGGTGGTCCGCGCGGCGCGGTCAGTGCTCGGCGGCGCGGGCGGCGGGCGGGGGGGGGGGGGGGGGCACCTCGCCGGTCTGGAGCAGCGCCCTCAGCCGGTACAGCAGGGTGAAGGCGAGGGCGCCGGCGGCCAGCCCGGGCACCGGGAGGTCCAGGCGCAGCGTGGCCTCGGTGCCGAGGTCCTGCGGCGCGGGCGCCAGCGAGAGCGCCACCTCGTGGCCGGTGCCGTGCCCGGCGTCGCTGCCGTCGCCGGGCGCAACGCCGAGGTCGGCGGCCGCCGCCGAGCTGTGGCGCACCGAGG
>CADCUY010000010.1 GCA_902806005.1 uncultured Quadrisphaera sp.
CGGCACGGCCGCGACGTCGTCCGGGCCGGTCAGCCGGCTGCCGACCTGGACGTCGAGGGTGCGCCCCTCCGCGGTGAGGGTGCCGCCGGGCACGACGACGCCGTTGGCGGTGAGCGCGGAGACCACGGCCTCGGGCGAGAGGCCCGCGGCGGTCAGGGCCGCCTGGCCCGCGGGGGTGACGTCGACGACCACCTCCTGGCCGCCGGCGCCGCTCAGCGCGGCGTCGCGCACCCCCTCGACGTCCTCGAGGTCGGGCACGACGACGGTCTCGACGGCGCGCACCAGGTCGTCCTGGTCGACCTCGCCGCCGTCGGCCCCCCCGGCGCTGACCGCCAGCTGCACCACCGGCAGGTCCTCGATGCTGCCGGTGACGACCTGGGGCACGACGTCCTCGGGCAGCGCCGCGGCGGCCCGGGTGACGGCCTGCTGCACCTCGCGCTGCGCCTCGCCGACGCTGGTGCCGTACTCCAGCTCCAGGGTCACCGAGGAGAGGCCGCTGGACGACGCGGACGTGGTGCTGACCAGGCCCGGCACGCCGGCGACCGCGGCCTCCAGGACGTCGGAGACCTCCTGCTCCACCACCTCGGGCGAGGCGCCCGGGTAGGGGGTGACCACCGCGGCCAGCGGCAGCTCGAGGGAGGGGATGAGCTCCTGGCGCAGCGCCGTCGCGGAGAAGAGCCCCGCGGCCACCGCCACGAGGCAGACCAGGGCGACCAGCGCGCGGTTGGCGAGGCTGAAGCGGGCGAGCGAGTGCACCAGGGCCTCCGGGGCGGTGGGTGGTCCGGGCCGAGGGTACGGCGGCCCCGCCGCACGGTCCGGGGGCTCTCAGCCGGCGCTCAGGTGACCGTGCCCGAGGTGCGCCGCCACCGGGGGGCCGCGTGTTAGGGTCACCGCGACCCTTACCTTCGGGTCGTCATGACACGAAGTAGGGGGTGGGTGTGGGCCAGGGGATCGACGTCGCCGTCTCCACCGTGATCCTCGCGCTGCTGCCCACCGGCGGGGAGCCCGGAGACGGGCCCGGAGACGAGCCCGGGAGCGGGCCCGGAGGCCCGCGGCTGCACCTGCCGCTGGTGCGGCGCACCCGCGAGCCGCACCGCGACTGCTGGGCGCTGCCCGGGGGCTGGGTGCGGCCCGAGGAGTCGCTGGCCGACGCCGGCCGGCGCACCCTCGCCGAGACCACCGGGCTGCGCCCGAGCTACCTGGAGCAGCTGTACACCTTCGGCCGGCCCGACCGCTCGCCCACGGGCCGGGTGGTCTCGGTGGTCTACACCGCCCTGGTGCGCAGCCGCGAGGCCGCCGCCGCGCAGGAGGGCGAGAACGTGCGCTGGTCGGTGGCCGACGACGCCACCGGGCTGGCCTTCGACCACGACGAGGTCGTCCGCTACGCCCTGTGGCGGCTCCGCACCAAGATCGAGTACGGGTCCATCGCCCGGCACTTCATCGGCGAGCGCTTCTCGCTCTCCCAGCTGCGCGAGGTGCACGAGTCGGTGCTCCAGCGCCGCCTCGACCCCGCGAACTTCCGTCGCGCCGTCGAGGCCTCCGGCACGGTCGAGCCCACCGACGAGCGGCTCACCGGCGGGCGCCACCGGCCCCCGCGGCTGTACCGCGCCGTCCCGGCCCCCCACGGCGCCGCCCCGCCGTGGGAGGGCGCCGGCCCGCCCGCCTGACCCACCCGTCCCGCCGTCCCCAGCCGCCCCCCGAGGGAGTCCCCGTGGTCTCGATCGCCGTCCAGCTCGACCGCACCCCCCGCCCGCCCGGCGCCCGCAGCAGCTGCGACGACCGGCTGGCGGGCGGCCCGTGGGCGCTCGACGCCCTGCCGGGCCTGCCCGCGCCGCTGCCCGAGTACGGGCCCGGCTCCTCCGCGGCCGACCCCGCCCCCGCCGCCACCCCCGTGCAGGCCGTCATCCCCGCCGAGTACCGCACCGCGCCGCCGGAGCAGCTGCGCGCGCGGATCCGGGCCGCCAAGGCCGCGCTGGGCGAGAGGGTGGTGGTGCTCGGCCACCACTACCAGCGCGACGAGGTCGTCGAGCACGCCGACTTCGTGGGCGACAGCTTCCTGCTCGCGCGGCAGTCGCAGACCCGCGACGCCGCCGAGCACGTGGTCTTCTGCGGGGTCCACTTCATGGCCGAGACCGCCGACCTGCTCAGCCGCCCCGAGGTCTCGGTGGTGCTGCCCAACCTCGCGGCCGGCTGCTCGATGGCCGACATGGCCGACCTCGACAGCGTGACCGCGTGCTGGGAGCAGCTGGCCGGCGTCCTCGGCCCGCTCGACCAGCCCGGCCCGGACGGGCGGCTGCCGGTGGTGCCGGTCACCTACATGAACTCCTCGGCCGCGCTCAAGGCGTTCTGCGGCGAGCGCGGGGGCATCGTGTGCACCTCGTCCAACGCCGCCGCGGTGCTGGCGTGGGCGTTCGAGCGCGGCCAGCGGGTGCTGTTCTTCCCCGACCAGCACCTCGGCCGGAACACCGCCTCGGCGATGGGCGTGCCCGCGGGCGCCATGCCCGTGTGGGACCCGCGCAAGCCCCTGGGCGGCAACCAGGCGGGTGCCCTGGCCGACGCCCGGGTGGTGCTGTGGCGCGGCTGGTGCTCGGTGCACACCCGCTTCACCCCCGCGCAGGTGGCCGCGGCCCGGGCCGCCGACCCGGCCGTGCGCGTCGTCGTCCACCCCGAGTGCCCGCAGGAGGTCGTCGACGCCGCCGACGACGCCGGCTCCACCGAGCACATCCTGCGGGTCGTCTCCTCGGCCCCGCCCGGCTCGTCGTTCGCCATCGGCACCGAGGTCAACATGGTGCGCCGCCTCGCCGACGCCCACCCCGACAAGACGATCACCTGCCTGGACCCGGTGGTCTGCCCGTGCTCGACGATGTACCGCATCCACCCCGGCTACCTCGCCTGGGTCCTCGAGGCGCTGGTGCGCGGCGAGGTGGTCAACCGGGTGCGCGTGGACGACGCGGTGGCGGCCTCGGCCCGGGTGGCCCTGGAGCGGATGCTGGCGGTGCACCCGTGAGCACCCGCCGCCCCGCGGTGCTCGTCGTCGGCAGCGGCCTCGCCGGGCTGACCGCGGCCCTCGACCTCGTGCAGCACGGCGCGCTGGTCACCGTCGCGACCAAGACCGCGCTGGGCGCCGGCAGCACCGCCTGGGCGCAGGGCGGGATCGCCGCGGTGGTCGACGACGGCGCGGGCGACCCGCAGGACAGCCCCGGCCGGCACGCCGACGACACCCTCGCCGCCGGCGCCGGGCTGTGCGACCCCGCGGCCGTGCGGGTCGTCTGCGACGGCGGCG
>CADCUY010000011.1 GCA_902806005.1 uncultured Quadrisphaera sp.
GCGATGGGCGCCGACCCGCACCTGGTCGGCGGCCCGGAGCGGCCGGTGACGCGCTTCCTGGCCGGGGTGCCCGGCCTGGTCGCCAAGGACGGCGCGGAGGGGGTCTTCGCCCTGGGCCTGCCCGACGGCCGGGCGGCGGCGCTGAAGGTGGCCGACGGCAGCACCCGCCCCTTCCCGGTCGTGGTCGCCGCGGTGCTCGCCGCCCTCGGCGTGCGCGCCCCCGTGGTCGCCGAGCTGGCGCGGGTGCCGGTGCTCGGCCACGGGCGGCCGGTGGGGGCGGTGACCTCCGTGGTCGACCTCGCCGGCGCGGAGGCGATGGCGTGAGGGCGACGGCGTGAGGGCGCCGCGGTGAGGGTGCTGGTCCAGCGCGTGCTCCGGGCCGCGGTGACCGTGGAGGGCCGCGTGGTGGGCCGCATCGACCGGCCCGGCCTGCTGGTGCTGGTCGGCGCCACCCACGGCGACGGCACGGCCGAGGCCGACTGGGCGGCCGCGAAGGTGGCCGGCCTGCGGGTGCTGCGCGGGCCCGACGACCCGTCCGGCCCCGACGGCTCCGCCGGTGCAGCCGTCAGCGCCCTGGACGCCGGCGCCCCGGTGCTCGTGGTCAGCCAGTTCACCCTCTACGGCGACACCCGCCGCGGCCGGCGCCCCACCTGGGCGGCCGCCGCCCCCGGGCCGGTCGCCGAGCCGCTGGTCGAGCGGGTGGTCGAGCAGCTGCGCGCCGCCGGTCTGGAGGTCGCCACCGGTGCGTTCGGCGAGCACATGGTCGTCGAGAGCACCGGTGACGGCCCGATGACCCTGTGGCTGGAGCGCGGCGGGGCGCAGCCCGGCGCGCCGGGCGGCGCCCCGTAGGATCGGGGCGTGATCGCGAACGCGCTCGGCCAGGCCCAGGGCCTGGTGCTGCTGGTGGTGGGCCTCGGCGTGCTCGCCCTCGCGGCGTGGTCGCTGGTGGAGGCGGTGCGGTACGCCGCGCCGTCCTACGTCGCCGCGAGCAAGCAGACCAAGCCCCTGTGGGTGGCGCTGACCGCGGTGGCCACGGCGCTGGCCTTCGTGGCCGTGCGCAACCCGCTGGGCCTGCCCGGCATCCTCGCCGCGGGCGCGTCGATCTACTTCCTCGTCAGCGTGCGCCCCGCCCTCGCCGCCGTGCAGGGCCGCGGCCGCGGCGGCCGCCCGAACGACGGGCCCTACGGCTCCTGGTAGCCCGGCGGCCAGGCGAGGCCCACCTCGCCGAGCCGCCAGCGCGCCGGGCCGTCCAGCACCGGCCACCCCGCGGACCGGACGGCGGCGCACGCCGCCACCCACCGCTGGCGCGCCCCGAAGGCGCCGACCGCGGCCGCGCGCTCCCACGCCGCGTCCAGCGCGCCCAGCCAGGCGTGCACCGGCTCGCCCGGGGTGTTGCGGTGGATCAGCGCCTTCGGGAGCCGCTCGGCGACCTCGCCCGGCCGCCCGAGCCCGGCCAGGCGCACCGAGACCGTGAGCGAGGCGGTGGCCGGGGCGCCGCCTCGGCCCGCGACCACCGCGAGCCACGCGGCGCGGCGCCCCAGCTCGTCGCAGGTGGCGTCGACCAGCAGCCCGCCCGGCGCGAGGCGCCCCACCACCTCGGCCCACGCCGCGCCCACCTCCTCCTCTGGGTACTGGCGCAGCACGTTCGCCGCGCGCACCAGCACCGGGCGCCGGCCCTCGCCCGGCAGCGGCCCGAGCTCGAAGCCCCCGAGCTCGAAGCGCACCGGCACCGCCCCGGGCGGGCCGCCGCGCAGGTCCTCGCGCGCCGCGGCGCGGGCGACCGCCACCCGCTCCGGGTGGATCTCCAGCCCCACCACCTCGACGTCCGGGCGCACCGCCCGCAGCCGGCGCGCCAGCTCCAGGGTGGTCACCGGGCTGGCGCCGTGGCCGAGGTCGACCACCAGGGGGTCGCGCGCCCGGCGCAGGCGCCGGCCCTGGGGGCCGGCGAGCCAGCGGTCGAGGCGGCGCAGGCGGTTGGCGCCGGTCGTGCCCCGGGTCACGACGCCGACGGGTCGCCCTGCGCGGCCCGCCGGCCGCGCGGTCCTGGCTGCCGGCACGGGCGCGATGCTGCCACCCGGCCGGGTCGCGGCCCGGTGGCCGTCGCCTACCGTGGTGAGGGTGTCGCCGCTGCCCGCACGTGCCGCCGCGCCGTCAGCGCCACCCCGGCCGCCGCGCCGGGTCGCGATGATCAGCATGCACACCTCCCCCCTGGAGCAGCCGGGCACCGGCGACGCCGGGGGCCTCAACGTCTACGTCGTCGAGCTCGCGCGGCAGCTGGCCGCGCGCGGCACCGAGGTCGAGGTCTTCACCCGCGCCACCTCCTCGGCGCTGCCGCCCGCCGTGCCCCTGACCGACGGGGTGCTCGTGCGCCACGTGGCCGCCGGCCCCTACGAGGGCCTGGCCAAGGAGGACCTGCCGGGCCAGATGTGCGCCTTCGCCGCCGGGGTCATGCGCACCGAGGCCCGCCACGCCCCGGGCTGGTACGACCTGGTGCACTCGCACTACTGGCTCTCGGGGCAGGTGGGCTGGCTGGCCTCGGACCGCTGGCACGTGCCGCTGGTGCACTCGGCGCACACCCTGGCCAAGGTCAAGAACGCGCACCTGGCCGAGGGCGACGCCCCCGAGCCCGCGGGCCGGGTGATCGGCGAGGAGCAGGTGGTGGCCGCCGCCGACGCCCTGGTCGCCAACACCGACGACGAGGCGCACGACCTGGTCGCGCGCTACGGCGCCGAGCCGGAGCGGGTGCACGTGGCCCAGCCGGGCGTCGACCTCGAGGTGTTCACGCCGGGCGGACCGGGCCGGGCCCGCCGCGACCGCGCCGAGCTGGGGCTGGCCCCCGACGCCGTGGTGCTGCTGTTCGCCGGCCGGGTGCAGCCGCTGAAGGGCGCCGACGTGCTGGTGCGCGCCGCCGCCGTGATGCTGCGCGCCGACCCGGCCCTGCGCGAGCGCCTGGTCGTCGCCGTGGTCGGCGGCCCCTCCGGCACGGGCCTGGGGCGGCCGGGCGAGCTGGCCGACCTCGCCCGCCGCCTGGGCCTGCTCGACGTGCCCGGGGTGCCCGACGTCGTCCGCTTCGCCCCGCCGGTGCCGCGGCCGCGGCTGGCGCAGTGGTTCCGCGCCGCCGACCTCGTGGCCGTGCCCTCGCACAGCGAGTCGTTCGGCCTGGTGGCCCTGGAGGCCCAGGCCTGCGGCACCCCCGTCGTCGCGACCGACGTCGGCGGGCTGCGCACCACCGTCCGCGACGGCGTCAGCGGGCTGCTCGTCCCCGGCCACGACCCGGC
>CADCUY010000012.1 GCA_902806005.1 uncultured Quadrisphaera sp.
CGCCTGCGGCGAGGACTGGCGCGACCCCGAGCTGGCCGCCGCCCCTGGCGCCAGCGGCCCGGCGGGTGTGGTGGCGTGATCCCCGCGGGCCGCGCGCTGGGCGAGATCGCCGAGCGCGTGGCGCGGGCCGCCGGCGACCTGCTGCGCGACGGGCGGCCCGAGGACCTCGGGGTCTCCTCGACCAAGTCGAGCCCCACCGACGTGGTCACGGCCATGGACCTCGCCGCCGAGGAGCTCCTGCGGGCCCAGCTGGCCCGCGCCCGCCCCGACGACGGGGTGCTGGGCGAGGAGGGCGGCACCGTGACCGGCACCAGCGAGCTGACCTGGGTGGTCGACCCGGTCGACGGCACCGTGAACTACCTCTACGGGCTGCCCGCGTACGCGGTGAGCGTGGCCGTGGTGCGCGACGCGGCCGCCGCGGCCGCCGGCCGAGCCCCCGACCCGCTGACGTGGGAGGTCCTCGCCGGCTGCGTGCACAACCCGGCCAGCGGCGAGACCTGGACGGCGGTCGCCGGCGAGGGCGCCCGGCTCGACGGCCGCCGGCTGGCCCCGGTGCGCGAGGTGCCGCTGGCGCGCGCCCTGGTCGGCACGGGCTTCGGCTACCGGGCCGAGGCGCGCGCCGAGCAGGCGGGCCTCGTGGCGGGCCTGCTGCCGCACGTGCGCGACCTGCGCCGGATCGGCGCGGCGTCCCTCGACCTGTGCTCGGTGGCCAGCGGCCGGATGGACGCCTACTACGAGTGGGGCCTGTACCCGTGGGACCTCGCGGCCGGCTCGCTGGTGCTCGCCGAGGCCGGTGGCGTCCTGCGCCGGCTCGCCCGCCCCACGAGCGCCGGGCACGCCCTCGCCGGGCGCGACACCCTCGTCGCGGGCCCGGCCGGGCTCGTCGACGATCTGCACGCGGTGCTCACCTCGCTGTCACCGCCCGAGTAGGGCATGATGCGGGCCGTCGACCACCGGTCGGCGCCCCCCTCGACGTGCCGCGGACCCCCCGGGCGCTCCCTCCCACCAGCCCCGGCGGCCCGGGCATGCCGCGCCGCGCACCGGTGTTGAGGGGGCGTCCGCGACGCGGACCGCCCGCGGACACCCACCCCCTGCACCCGGAGCACACGAATGGCCACCGACTACGACGCCCCGCGCAAGACCGAAGAGGAGCTCAAGGAAGACTCGATCGAGGAGCTGAAGGCCCGCCGCAACGAGACCGGCTCGTCGGCGGTCGACGAGGACGAGACCGAGGCCGCCGAGGGCTTCGAGCTGCCCGGCGCCGACCTGTCCAACGAGGAGCTGTCGGTGCGGGTGCTCCCGCGCCAGGCCGACGAGTTCACCTGCGGCAACTGCTTCCTGGTGCACCACCGCAGCCAGCTCGCCGCCGAGCGCGACGGGCAGCTGATCTGCACCGAGTGCGCCGAGTGAGCTGAGCCGCCCGGGCGGGCGGCGGGCGCCGCCGTCGTGCCGGGCTGTGGCCGGTGACGGCTGGTCAGCGGCCGGTGATGGTGTGCAGCGCGGCGGCGAGGCGCTCGGGCTCGCGGGTGGAGACCAGCCACGCCGGGGTGGGGTCGTCGGGGTCGTCGAGCGCGACCAGCACCACGGGGTCGACCCACCCGCGCAGCACCAGGTGGGTCCGCGCGTCCAGCTCAGGGCCGCGCAGCGCCCGCGCCCGCGGCCCCCGCGCCGCCTCCGCCCCCGCGATGGCGGAGGCGGGCAGCAGCGCCCGCCCGGCGCGCAGCCCGTGCTCGCGGCTCACCTCCACCACGGTGCTGGCGCGCACCAGCAGGGCGGCGGCGACCGCCGCCGCCGCGAGGGCGGCCACCAGGGCCGCGACCCGGTCGACCGGCAGCAGCGCCACCCCGGCGAACGCGGCGGCCAGCGCCGGCAGGAGCCAGGTCGCCGGCGAGGGCCACAGCCGCTCGCGGTGCAGGAGCGCCGGCTCGCCCGCCCGGGGGAGGCGCTGGTCGCTCACCCGCCACAGCCTGCCACCCGCGGGGCTATCGTCGTCCGGGTGGAGCCAGCGACGCCGTCCCCACCGCGGTCCGACCCGGGGTCACCGTCGGTCCAGGTGCCGACCCAGGCGCCGGCCCACGGGCCCGTCGAGGTGCTGCTGCGCCGCCTCGACCCCGGGCTGCCCGCACCGGCCTACGCGCACCCGGGCGACGCGGGCGCCGACCTGGTCAGCGCCGTCGACGTCCAGCTCGGCCCCGGCCAGCGGGCGGTGGTGCCGACGGGCGTGGCGCTCGCGCTGCCCGAGGGCTACGCCGCCTTCGTCCACCCGCGCTCCGGCCTCGCCGCCCGGCACGGTGTGACCGTCGTCAACGCCCCGGGCACCGTCGACGCCGGCTACCGCGGGGAGGTGCTGGTGACCCTGCTCAACACCGACCGGGAGCACCCGGTGCACCTGCGGCGCGGTGAGAGGATCGCGCAGGTGGTCGTGCAGAGGGTCGAGCGCGTGCGGTTCAGGGCGGTCGAGGAGCTGCCGCCGTCCCGCCGGGGCGCCGGAGGCCTCGGCTCCACGGGCACGACGGCGGTGCTGAGCGAGGAGACGACGACGTGGTGAGCTGGCGACGACGCCGCCCGGGTGGCGACCAGGCCGAGCAGGCCCCCCTCGCGGAGGAGGCTGCGACGGCCCCCGAGGCGGGCGCGACGGCGCCGGGGGAGCCGGCCGGCGACCCCGAGGAGGCGCGCGTGCGCGCCCAGGAGGCCCGGCGCCGCGCGCTCGGGCCGTTCGACTCCTCCGAGGTCGAGCCCGGTCGCGGGCGGATCGACCTCGGGGCCCTGCGGGTGACGGCGCCGCCCGGGATGGAGCTGCGCCTCGAGGTCGAGGAGGCCACCAAGCGCGTGGTCGCCGCGACCCTGGGCGTGCCCGGCTCCAGCGTGCAGGTGCACGTCTTCGCCGCGCCGCGCACCGACGGGGTGTGGGAGGAGGTCCGGGGCGAGATCGCGGCCTCCGTGGAGAAGCAGGGCGGCACCGCCGAGCTCGTCGACGTGCCCGACGGCTTCGGGCGCGAGCTGCTCGCCCGGCTGCCCGCCCGCACCAGCGACGGGCGCACCGGGCACGTGGTGACCCGCTTCGCCGGGGTCGACGGCCCCCGGTGGTTCCTGCGCGCCGTCTTCGCCGGGGCCGCGGCGCTCGACCGCGGCGCCGCCGCGCCGCTGGAGGAGGTGGTGCGCTCGATCGTCGTCGTCCGCGGTGACGAGGCGATGGCGCCGCGCGACCTGCTGACGCTGCACCTGCCGCCCGGCGCCGCGCCGCGGCCGGCACCCGCCCGGGCCACCGCG
>CADCUY010000013.1 GCA_902806005.1 uncultured Quadrisphaera sp.
CGGCCCGCCGGCGGCGGCGCCGGCTCTCGCGCCGCGACGTGGCCCTCGCCCTCGGCACCCCGCTGGTGCTGGTGCTGGCGTGGGAGGTGCTCGGGCGGGCCGGGGCGATGGACGTCCGGATCTTCCCCCCGCCGTCGCAGGTCCTGGCCGCGGGGGCGGAGCTCGCGCGGTCCGGGCGGCTGGGTGACGCCGTCGGCGCCACCCTCACCCGGCTGCTGGTCGGCTACCTGGCCGGCGCGGTCGTGGGCATCGCGGTCGGCCTGGCGATGGGGGTGTGGCGCCCGCTGCGGGCGGCGTTCGACCCGCTGTTCTCGGCCCTGTACGCGCTGCCGAAGATCGCGGTCCTGCCGATCCTGCTGCTCGTCTTCGGGTTCACCGAGACCCCCCGCATCCTGCTGGTCCTGATCGGGGTCTTCTTCATCCTGCAGATCAACACCCTCGCCGGCGTCCGGGCCATCGACGCCCGCGTCCTCGAGGCCGCCACCGCCTACGGGGCGACGGGGTTCAAGCGCTTCCGGCACGTCCTGCTCCCGGCCGCCCTGCCGTCGGTGTTCACCGGCCTGCGGGTCTCCGCGGGCATGGCGGTGGTCATCGTCGTGTCGGTGGAGTTCGTCGCCGCCGACGACGGGCTGGGGCACCTGATCTGGAACTCCTGGCAGATCTTCCAGCCCGGCCCGATGTACGTGGGCATGGTCGCCGTCTCGCTGATCGGCGCGGTGCTCACCGGCGTCGTCATCGCCGGTGAGCGCCTCCTGCTCCCCTGGCGGACCGGCGGACGGCCCCCGCGCTGGCGGCGGTCGCGGTGAGCCCGCCGACGGCCGGCCCCCTCCCCCCCGACGACACCACCGGGCGCCGCCGCCCGGTGGGACCACCCGACCCCGACCCGACGAGGAGCCCGCCCGTGCGACGCACCATGATCCTGGCCGTGAGCGCTGCCGCCCTGCTCGCCACCACCGGCTGCGGCTCCGGTGGCGCCGCCGCGGCGGAGGACCAGGGCGGGTCCGGGCCGGTCGTCGTCGCCCACGTGCCCTCCTCCCTGTTCGCCCCGCTGTACGTGGCCGAGGCCAAGGGCTACTTCGAGGACGAGGGCGTCCAGGTGCAGCTCGAGCCGGTCGCCGCGGGCCAGGACGCCGTCCCGCTCGCCGCCAGCGAGCAGGTCGACGTGATCGTGGCCGGCTTCTCGGCCGGCTTCTTCAGCGCCCTCGACGCGGAGCTGGAGCTCCAGGTGGTGGGCAGCATGGCGGTCGGCGACGGCGGGACGCAGGACCCGGTCTCCTCGCTGCAGGTCGCGACGGGGCTGCTCGACAGCGGGGAGGTCCAGACCGTCGCGGACCTGGCGGGCCGGCGCATCGGCATCACGGGCGGCGCCGGGGGCGCCAGCGCCTACCTGACGGACCTCGTCCTGCGCGAGGCGGGCCTGACCCTGGCCGACGTGGAGGTCACGAGCATCACGATCCCGGACGTCCCCGCCGCCCTGTCCAGCGGCTCGGTGGACGCGGCGTGGGCCGTGGCGCCGTTCACCCGCGCGGTCGAGGGCGACGGGACCGCCCGGGCCTTCGGCTTCCAGCCGGCGGGGTCCTCGGCGACCGGGGTGGTCTACTCCGAGCAGTTCGCCGGGACCGACCAGGCGCAGGCGTTCTTCACGGCCCTGGTCCGGGCGGCCTCGGACCTGCAGGGCGACGCGCGCTCCGCGCCCGAGAACCTGGAGCCGGTCGCCGAGGCCACGGGCATCGACGTCGAGGTCCTCGCGGGCCTGCCGCTGTTCACCTGGCGCGAGGACCTGGCCCCCCTGCCGGACCAGCTCGAGGCGATGCAGCAGACCTGGATCGACGCCGGGCAGCTGACCTACGACGAGCCCATCCCGGCCGGGGAGTTCACGTCCGCGTCGTTCTCCGAGGCCGCCGCCGACGCCGTGGCGCAGCGGTGACCGCGCCGCGGGCGGCGGGCGCGCCGGCGGCCCGGGCCGCCCCGTGACCCGCTTCGTCCTGGTCCACGGGGCGTTCATGGGCGGCTGGTGCTGGGACCCGGTCGCCGACATCCTCCGCCGCGCCGGGCACGAGGTCAGCGCACCGGACCTGCCGGGCGCCGGCGCCGACCGGGCCCGCGTCGCGCAGGCGACGCTGACCTCCTGCGTCGACGCCGTCGTGCGGCTGCTCGAGGCCACCGGACCGGCGGTCCTCGTGGGGCACAGCCTCGGCGGCGTCACCGTGACCGAGGTCGCCGCCGCGTGCCCCGCCGCCGTCCTGGGCGTCGTCCACGTCGCGGCCTTCGCCCCCCGCACCGGTCAGAGCGCCGTGGACCTCGCCCGGCTCCCCGAGGGCGCCGGCGAGGGGCTCCGCAGCCGGATGCGGGTCGGCGCCGACGGGGTCGCGACCCTGTCGCCGGCGGACGCGGCGGAGGTGCTGTTCAGCCGGTGCGGGCCCGAGCTGGTGCGCTGGGCGTGCGAGCGGACGGGTCCGCACGCGACCTGGATCCCGCAGACCCCGGTCACCGGGACCGTGCACCCCGGCGTCCCGCGCGCCTACGTCGTCTGCGCGCGGGACCGCGCCGTGCCGCAGGAGCTCCAGCGGCGCATCGCCCGTGACGCCGGGTGCCGGCCGGTCCTCGAGATCGACACCGACCACTCGCCGTTCCTCTCGGCCCCGGCCAGCCTCGCCACCGCGCTGGTGGGCCTGGCCGGCGAGTGGCGCTCCCCCTCACCGCACGACGACCGCGTCCTGGGAGGACGACCGTGAAGATCCTCAAGACCTACCTGCGCGTCTGGGTCGACGACCTGGACACCGCGCTGCCCCTCTACGAGGCCGTGTCCGGCGGGCCCGCCGACCTGCGCTTCCCCTTCGAGGCCGCCGAGCTCGCCGCCGTCGGCGACTTCCTCCTCATCGCCGGGCCGCCCGAGGCGACGGACGGCTACCGCGGCACGGTCGGCCCCCTCGTCGTCGACGACATCGCCGAGGCCGAGGCCGTCGTCACCGGGCTCGGCGGCGTGCTCCGCGCCCCGGTCTCGGAGAGCCCGGTGGGCCTGATGTTCTACGCGCGCCACCCGGACGGCACCGAGGTCGAGTACGTCCAGTGGACCGACGAGCTGGTCCGGCAGATCATCGACCCGGGCCGCTGACGGCCCCGGCGGGCGGCCGGGGCCCCGACCCCGCCGCCGTCACCGCGGCGACGCGCCGGTCGGTTCGGCCACCACCCGGCTGTCGATCCGGCCCACCCCGTCGACCTCCACCGACACCGCGGTGCCCGGGACGAGGAACAGCTTCGGCTCGCGGCGGAAGCCGACGCCGCCCGGGGTGCCGGTGAGGATGACGTCGCCCGGCCGGAGCTCGGTGAACACCGAGATCGTCGCGATCAGCTCCGGCACCGAGAAGATCAGGTGCGAGAGGTCCGACTCCTGCACCAGCTCGCCGTCCACGGTGGTCCGGATGCCCGCGGAGGCCAGGTCGACCTCCTCCGGCGGCACGAGGACCGGCCCGATCGGGGTGCTGGCGTCCCAGGCCTTGCCCTGCACCCACTGGTGCGTGCGGTACTGGAAGTCCCGCACGGTCACGTCGTTGGCGACCGTGTACCCGAGCACGTGGTCGGCGGCGCGCTCGACGGGGATCCGCCGCCCCGCGGTGCCGACGACCACGGCCAGCTCGCCCTCGTAGTCGACCTGCTGCGACTCCGGCGGCACCGCGATGGGGCGGTCGGCCGCGATCAGGCTGCTCGCGAACTTCGGGAAGAGCACCGGGTACGTCGGCCTCTCGCGGCCGGTCTCCGCGATGTGCTCGTCGTAGTTCAGCCCCACGCACAGCACCCGCTCCGGCGCCCACGACGGCGGGAGCAGCTCCACCTCGGCGATCGGCACCCGCTCGGAGGCCAGCGGCCGCGCGGCGCGCAGCGCCTCGGCACCGGTGCCGGCGTCGATCCGCCGCACGCCCTCGAGCGGGACCACGTCCTCACCGTCGACCAGCCCGACGAAGGTCCGGTCGCCGCGGCGGTAGCTCAGCCAGCTCACCGGGAGGCCAGCTCGCCCAGGACGCGCCACTGCGGGGTCTGCCCGCCCCACAGGTTCACCGTGGTCGGTGCCGGCTCCCACCGCCGGGGGGCGTACACCGCGCGGTCGTCGTGGAACTTCTCCATCTCGGCCGAGAGCTCGATGTGGTTCCCGGCCGGGTCGTCGAAGAAGACGAAGAGGTTGTTGCCGGGGCCGTGCCGGCCCGGGCCCCACTGCACGGTGACCTCCAGGTCGGTGAGGCGGTCGCACCAGGTCTTGAAGTCCTCCCACTCGGCCAGGTCGTAGGAGTAGTGGTCGAGCCCGCCGCTGCGACCGACGTCGACGACCGCGAGCGTGTGGTGGTCGCGGTCGCTGCGCAGCCACGCGAAGCGGCCGTCGGCCAGCTGGTCGGAGAGGCGGAAGCCGACCACGTCGGTGAAGAAGGACACCATCGGGGCGACGTCGGCGGTGGCGAGGGTGGTGTGCTGGAACTTCACCGGGCGGCGCCCGGGGTCGGCGCCCGACTCCCCCTGGCGGTGCACGGCCGAGTGGAACTGCACCGTGCCGCCGTCCGGGTCCTGCACCGCGATCCCCGACGGGGTGCCCACGGCGGCGTCGATGGAGGCGGGGTCGAGGTCGGTGACCTCGACCCCCGCGGCGACCAGCCGCGCGCGGAGGCCCGCCACGCCGTCGTCGTCGCGCACCTCGAAGGCGTAGTGGGCGAGGGCGGCGTCGCCGGGAGCCAGGTCGAGCACGTGGTGGCCGACGCCCCAGCCCAGGCGCACCCCCCCGTCCGGGAGCTCCTCGTGGCGGACCATCCCGAGGACCCGGGCGTAGAAGGACTCGGCCGCGGCGACGTCGGGCACGACGAAGCCGATGTGCGAGACCGTCGTGCGGCGCAGGGCGCCGGCGGCGGACCCCTCCTCCAGGATGACGCGGGTCGGCGTGGGCATGGCGCTCCTTCTCTCGGGCGGGGTGGCTCTCGGGCGGGTGGCTCGGACTGGGTGTCTCGGGGGCGGGCTGTCTCGCGCGGGTCCCTCAGGCGGCGGTGAGCAGGGCCGGGGCGAGCCACCCGCGCAGGGCGGCCGCGAGGCCGTCGAGCCGGTCGGGCCCGGCGACGGCCGCGACGAACCGGTCGGGCCGGACCAGGACGAACCGGCCCCGGGCCGTGCCGAGCTCCCCGTACAGGCGGGTGTCGAGGTCGATGGCGACCCGGACGTCCGGCCCGAGCTCGTCGACCGTGTCGTCCAGGGGCACGGCGACCAGCCGCGGCCCGAGGGCGGCCAGCTCCGGGGTGCGCACCCGCCAGACGGCGGCGTCGACGCCCACCCCGACCAGGGCCCAGTCCGGGCCGAGCACCTCGTCCAGGCGCACCTGCCGGTGCCCGGCGACGTCGAAGACCAGCGGCTGGCCGACCTGGGTGCCCGTCAGCGGGTGCGCCCCCGGGTCGAGGACCAGCCCGTCGGCGAACCGGGCGACGGGCCGGTACCGCATCTCCTCGAAGAAGGCGCGACCGGACGGCGTGGCCAGGGCGCGGCGCACCGCGGCGTCCCGGGCCAGCGCCAGGCGCGGGCTCCTGGTCATCACCAGCCGCCCGAGCTTCTCGGAGCTGGCGATCACCGCGTCCGCGTGCGGCTTGCGCTCCTGCTGGTAGGACTCGAGCAGCGCCGGGGCCGCTCCCCCGCCGAGCGCGGCGGCGACCTTCCAGCTGAGGTTCGCCGCGTCGCGGATCCCCGAGTTCAGGCCCTGGCCGGCGAACGGCGGCATCATGTGCGCCGCGTCGCCCAGCAGGAAGACCCGCCCGCGGCGCCACTCGGTCGCGCGCAGGGCGTGGAAGCGGTAGGCCACCGCGCGCTCGACCTGGTCGGGGGTGATGGTGCGGTAGGGCGCCAGGAGCCGCTCGATCAGCGCGAAGGGCGGCTCGGCCCCGGGCTCGCACTCGTCCGCCGAGAGGGCGTACTCGTAGCGGCACCGGCCGTGCAGGCCCGGGACGATGACGTGCGGGCGGTCCGGGTTGCCGTGGTGCATGCCGTAGCGCTCGCGCCGGGTGTCGCCGGTGGTGTCGACCACGAGCCAGGTCTCGTCGTAGCTGCGCCCGGTCATGGTGATGCCCACGGCGGAGCGGACGCTGGAGCGCCCGCCGTCGGCGCCCAGCACGTAGCTGGCCCGCGCGACGAGCGGGGCCCCGCCACTGGCCAGCTCGACCGCGACCTCGCCGTCGGTCTGGGTGAGGCCGGTCACCGCCGTCCCGAAGCGCAGCCGCACGTTCGGGCGCCGCTCGAGCGCGTCGACGAGGGTGCGCTCGAGGTCCGGCTGGGCGAAGGGGTTCTTGAACGGGTAGCCCAGGCGGTGCGGGACGGCGGCCCGCGCGTGGAAGAGCGGCTGGTCCTGGCTGTCGGAGTACGCCGTGCCGGTGCCGGGCACGATCACCCGGAGGACGTCGTCGACGATGCCGGCCGCCTGGTAGGTGCGCAGCGACTCGTCGTCGAGGCTGATCGCCTTCGGCTCGTCGCTGGGGCCCTGGCGCCGCTCGACGACCACGACGTCCACCCCCCGGGCGGAGAGCAGCGCCGCTGCCGTCAGCCCGACCGGGCCGGCGCCGATGACGAGCACCTCGCACGTCAGTCCTTGCTGGTCCACTGGTCGACCTCCGGTTCGGCGGGACGGGTGAGGATCGGTCAGGCCGCGCGGGCCATGGCCTTGAGGCGGACGACCGGCATCCGGTGGTTCATGGCGACGGCGCCGACGCAGCGCTCGCCCTCGAACCACGCCATCAGCGCGGAGCCGCTCGCCGGGTCGCCGGCGCTCACGCGCGGGGCCCCGGTGAAGGGCAGGTGGCCGGCCATCTTCAGGTCGAGGCCGAACTGCTCGGTCCAGAAGTAGTGGTCCGGCTGGTAGGGCTCGCCGGCGCCGTGGAGGAGCGTCAGGGCTGCGGCCCGGGCCTGCACCACCGCGCTGGTCCAGTGGGGCTCCCGGCGGAAGACCCCCGGCGACACCTCCACCACGGTGACGTCCCCCGCGGCCACGACGTCCTGCGCGACGCGGCAGGAGGCGTCGACGACCAGGCCGCCGGCGACGGTCAGGCCGGACGACTGCAGCCACTCGACGTTGGGCAGGTCGCCGACCGCCGAGACCACGATGTCGGCGTGGAGCTCGCCGCCCCCGGCCACCGCGGCCCCGCGGACCGGGTCGCCGACCAGCGCGACCCCGTCGGGAGCGGACGCGAAGGTGATCCCCTCGGCGCGGGCCCGGGCCACCACGAGGTCGGCCAGCCAGCTGCCGACCAGGCGCCGCAGCGGCGGGTCGCGGTCGACCACCGTGACCGCCAGGCCGTGCCGGTTCAGGGTGGAGGCGACCTCCATGCCGAGGAACCCGCCGCCGACGACCAGGGCCGTGCGGGCCCCCGGGACCCGGCTCGCGATCGCCTCGGCGTCCTCCAGGGTGCGCACCACCAGCTCGCCGCCCTGGCCGGGTGCGCCGAGCCGGCGCGCCCGCGAGCCCGTCGCGATCACCAGCCCGTCGTAGGGCACCGGGTCGCCGTCCTCCAGCTCGACCAGGTGGCGCTCGGTGTGCAGCGCGGTGGCCCGGCTGCCCAGCCGGAGCTCGACGTCGTCGGGCAGGGCGGGCAGGGCCGTGGTCTCCGGGGCCTGCGTGCCGCCCAGCACCCCCTTGGAGAGGGGCACCCGCGAGTAGGGCGGGCGGCTCTCCTCGGAGAGCACCGTCAGCCGGCCCCGGTAGCCCTCGGCGCGCAGGGCGCTCGCTGCGGTGACCCCGGCGATCGAGGCGCCGACGACGACGACGTCGCGCACGCTCAGCGCACGATCGACAGGGCGGCGACGGGGCAGACGCGGGCGCCGGCCTCGGCCCGGGCCTCGAGGGCCTCCGGGAGCTGCTCGTGCACGAGCTGCACGAGGCCGTCGTCGTCCAGGGCGAAGACGTCGGGTGCGGCCAGCTGGCAGAGGGCGTGCCCCTCGCAGGCCGCCTCGTTCACGGAGATCTGCATCGGTGTCTCAGCCCTTCGGCTCGACGGTCACGGGCACGGCGGCGAGGCTGCGGACGATGGGGTTGTCGCGGCGGACGACCTCGCCGGCGAGGGAGAAGCGCTCGACGTGCCGGAGCAGGGAGCCGAGCAGCTCGACCACCTCCATCCGGGCGAGCCCCTGGCCGGCGCAGCCGTGCACGCCGTAGCCGAAGGCCAGGTGGTCCAGCGGGTTGCGGTGGAGGTCGAACACGGCGGGGTCCGGGTAGTGCCGGGGGTCGCGGTTCGCCGCCCCCCAGTGCAGCATCACCTGGTCGCCGGCCGGGATCGTCGTGCCGCCGACCTCGACGTCGCGGGTCGTCACGCGCCAGAAGCCCTGCACGGGCGACTCCAGGCGCAGGACCTCCTCGAAGACCGGGCCCGCGAGGGCGGGGTCGGCCTGCAGGGCCGACCACACCTCGGGCTGCTCGGCGAACAGCCGCACCAGGGCGCTGATGGCGTTGACGGTGGTGTCCATGCCGGCGGTCATGTAGGCGCTCAGCGCCTTGACCGCCCCGAGCTGGGAGATCCGGCCGTCGTCGACGGCGTCCATGATCACCTCTCCCCACCCGCCGGGGACCAGCTTGGAGCGGTCGCACATCGCGCCCATCCACTGCTGGTAGGAGACGAGGTCCGCCATCCGCTCCTGGACGTAGGGGCTGAACGGGCCGAAGGCGGCGAAGGACGCGTCCGCGCCGGGGTGGAGCTTCTCGCGGCCCTCCACCGGCAGGCCCACCAGGTCGGCGACCACGTGGACCGGGAAGACGGTCGCGAGGTCGTCGACGGCGTCGAACGACCCGCGGCCCACCAGGGCCTCGACGAGCGCGTCGGCGTCAGCCCGGATCTTGCCCCGGACCTTCGACAGGCCGCGGGGTGCGAGCTTCTCGGACAGCACGGCCCGCAGGACGTCGTGCTCGGGGGGGTCGGAGGTGAGCACCGAGCCCTTGAGGTTCTGGTTGGACTGCGCGGTCAGGGCCACCCCCTGCGCGGAGCTGAACGTCTGCCAGTCGGCGGCGGCGGCACGCACGTCGGCGTAGCGCGAGAGCAGCCAGAAGTCCTGCTGGGTCATCCGCACCGCGGCGCTGAGGTCGCGCAGGTCGTCCAGGGCGGCGTAGGGGTCGGTGACGGCGTCACCGGAGAACAGGTCGAGGTCGGACTCGGCGCGCTGCTCGTTCGTGGTCAGGGACACGGGGGCATCTCCTAGCTCTCGTCGGCGGTCGACACCGTACGTGATCAGCCTAGCAGTGTGTTCTGTTTCTCGCACTGCTCGTTCGACATTCAGGACAACCGAGGGTCACGGGGCGGCGGGTCCTCGGCCGTGCAGGTAGAAGGTGCGCTGGTCGGTGAAGGTGCGCACCGACTCGGCGCCGCCGAGCCGGCCGTAGCCGGAGGCCCCCAGACCCCCGAAGGGCACGTGCGGCTCGTCCCCCACCGAGGGCCCGTTGACGTGGACGGCGCCGGCCCGGATCCGCCGGGCGAGGGCCTCGGCCCGCCCGGGGTCGGCCGAGGCCACGCTCGCGACGAGCCCGTAGGGCCCCTCGTTGGCCAGCTCCACGGCCGCGGCGTCGTCGGCCGCGGCCTGGACGCTGACCAGGGGGCCGAAGCTCTCCTGCCCGGACAGCAGGGCGCTCCGCGGCAGGCCGGTGACCACCGTGGGCCGCGCGTACAGGCCCTCCGGCCTCCCGCCGCTGCGCAGCGTCGCGCCCTGGGCGACGGCGTCGTCCACGAGGCGGGTGACGGAGGCGGCGGCGGCGGCGTTGACCAGCGGCCCGAGCTCGGTGCCCTCCTCCCGGGGGTCGCCGACGACCATGGCGTCGGCGAACGCCGCGAGGCGGTCGGTCAGCTCCTCGAACCTGGCGGCGTGCACCACGATGCGGTCGGTGGCCATGCACACCTGGCCGCTGTTGGCGAACGAGGCGAAGGCCAGCCGCGGCACCCACGCCTCCAGGTCGGCGTCCTCGCAGACGACCGTCGCGTTCTTGCCGCCGAGCTCGAGCACCGCGGGCACCAGGTTCTCCCCGGCGACCGCCGCGATGCGGCGGCCCACGGCGGTCGACCCGATGAAGACGACGCGGCGCACGCGGGGGTCCGCCAGCAGGTGCCGGACCACCGGCGGGCCGTCGCCGGGCGAGGTGCTCGCCACGTTCAGCACGCCCGGCGGCAGGCCGGCCCGGTGCAGCGCGTCGGCCAGGAGGTACCCCGCCGCCACCGGCGCCTCCTCGCTGGGCCGGACGACGACGGTGTTCCCCACGGCCAGGGCGATCGCGGTGGCCCGCGCCGCCAGGACCAGCGGCGCGTTCCACGGCACGACGGCCAGGACCACCCCGGCCGGCACCCGCTGCGAGAGGTTCACGGTGGCGGGGTCGACGGAGGGCAGGACCTCGCCGGTGGCGGCGGTCGTCAGCGATGCGGCCTCGCGCAGGGTCGCCG
>CADCUY010000014.1 GCA_902806005.1 uncultured Quadrisphaera sp.
GTCCGCGGTCGGCTCCGCGGTGGGCTCGTCCGCGGTCGGCTCCGCGGTGGGCTCGTCCGCGGTCGGCTCCGCGGTGGGCTCGTCCGCGGTCGGCTCCGCGGTGGGCTCGTCCGCGGTCGGCTCGTCCGCGGCGCCAGCCTCGGAAGAGGGCTCCGCGGGGGCCGCGGGGGCCGTCTGGTCCTCCACCACGTCCACCGGGAGGGTCCCGTCCGCGGCCGGCGCCGACTGCACCTCCTCCAGCACCGCGTCGTCGCCGAGGGCCTCGCTCGTCGGCTGGCTCACTGCACTCCCACCTGCTCGAGGGTCACGGGTGTCGTCGGACGTCCGTCGGTGCCGCCGCCGTCCACGCCGGCGGCGGCGACCGCTTCGACCGCCTCCAGCCCGCTGGTGACCCGGCCGAAGACCGTGTACCCGCCGGCCGCGTCGCTGGGGATGGTCGAGTCCTGGTAGACGACGAAGAACTGGCTGCCCATGCTGGCGCCGTCGCCGCCCTGGCGGGCCATGGCCAGCGTGCCGGCGGGGTAGACGTCGTCCGGCGGATCGTTCTCCACCGGGCCGAAGGAGTACCCGGGGTCGCCGGTGCCGGTGGCCGTGGGGTCGCCGCACTGCAGCACGAAGATCCCCTCGGTGGTCAGCCGGTGGCACTCGGTGCCGTCGAAGTACCCGTCCTGCGCGAGGGTGACGAACGAGGCCACCGCCTGCGGTGCGGCGGCGCCGTCCAGCTCCAGGCCGAGCTCGCCCGCCGAGGTGGCGAGCGTCGCCGTCCACGCCCGGCCCTCGGCCACCGCCGGGTCGGGCGCGGTGGCCGTGGGCTCGGCGCTCGGTGCCGCGGTGGTCTCCACCGGGGCCGGCGACGCGTCGTCGCGCCCGCCCAGCACGGCGGCGATGACGCCGCCGGCGACCAGGGCCAGCGCCACCAGCCCGGCCACCACGGCCAGCGCGCGGCGCCGGCGGGCCAGGGCGGCCTCGCGCCTGCTCTGCTGGCGGGCTCGCCACGCCTCGTAGCGGCGGCGCGCGTACTCGCGCTCGCGCGTGCTGGGCGACACCTGGTGCTCCTCGACCTCGACGGGACTGGCTCTGCCGCACGGCGGGAGCCGGACGGCGGGGGGCGGGGCGGCGGCGTCCACAGCGGCCCGGCCCCGGGCGCGGGCCAGTCTAGGGGCGGCCCGGAGCGGCCCCGCTAGGCTCGGCCGGTGATCGCCAGCGTGGTGCCCGACACGCTCGTCGGCACCAACTGCTACGTGGTCGCCCCCGCGGCGGGCGAGGAGTGCCTCGTGGTCGACCCGGGCTTCGAGGTCCTCGACCGCCTCGAGGAGGTGCTGCTCGCCCTGCGGCTGCGCCCCGCCGCCGTGCTGCTCACCCACGGCCACGCCGACCACGTGTGGTCGGTGACCCCGGTCTGCCGCGCGAGCGGGGTGCCCGCGCTGGTGCACGCCGACGACGTCCACCGCCTCACCGACCCGCTGGCGGGCCTCAGCCCGCAGCTGGTCGTGATGCTCGAGCAGCACTTCGGCGCCGCGCCCACGTGGACCGGCCCCGACGAGGTGCGCGCCCTGACCGGCGCCAGCGAGCGGTTCAGCGTGGCCGGGCTCGACCTGCTCGCCGAGCACGCCCCCGGGCACACCGAGGGCTCCGCCGTGTTCACCCTGGACGGGGTGCCCGAGGGCCTGCTCGACGGCGCCACCGCCGGGCACCTGTCCTCCACCCTGCTCGCCGGCGACGTGCTGTTCGCGGGCAGCATCGGGCGCACCGACCTGCCCGGGGGCGACCAGGCCGCCATGGAGCGCTCGCTGCGCGACGTCGTCCTGCCCATGCCCGACGACCGCCTGGTGCTGCCCGGCCACGGCGGCCCCACCACCGTGGGCCGCGAGCGCGTGACCAACCCGCACCTGCTCGCGCTCGCCTGAGCGCCCGACCGCGCCCGCCCGACGTCCGACTCGCCCGAGGAGCCCCGTGCCACCCCCGCCGCGCCTGCCCACGTCCCTCTCCGGCTTCCCCGAGCTGCTCCCCGAGCAGCGCGTGGTCGAGGCCCGGGTGGTCGAGCAGCTGCGCACCACCTTCGAGCTGCACGGCTTCGCGGGCATCGAGACGCGCGCCGTCGAGCCCCTCTCGGTGCTGCTGCGCAAGGGCGAGATCGACCAGGAGGTGTACGTCCTGCGCCGCCTCGCCGACCGCTCGGGCGCCGCGGACGCCCCCGAGGCCGACGCCCTCGCGCTGCACTACGACCTCACGGTGCCCTTCGCCCGCTACGTGGTGGAGAACGCGGGCCACCTGCAGTTCCCGCTGCGCCGCTACCAGATCCAGAAGGTCTGGCGCGGCGAGCGCCCCCAGGAGGGCCGCTACCGCGAGTTCACCCAGGCCGACATCGACGTCGTCGACGCGGGCGCCCTCGCGCCGCACCACGACGTGGAGATGGCCCGGGTGATGGCCGAGGCGCTCGCGGCGCTGCCCCTGCCCCCGGTGCAGCTGCGGGTGAACAACCGCAAGCTGCTCGAGGGCTTCCACCGCGGCCTGGGCGTGCCCGACGAGGCGCTGGCCTCCGTGCTGCGGGCCGTGGACAAGCTCGACAAGGTCGGTGAGCAGGGCGTGGCGGCGCTGCTCGGCGGCGGTGTCGCGGAGGGCGGGGCGGGGCTGGACGGCGCCCAGGTCGCCGCTGCGCTGGCCCTCGCGCGGGTCACCGGCTCCGACGCCGCGCTGGGCCCGGCCGTGCGCGACCTCGGGGTGCGCCACCCGCTGCTGGAGGAGGGCCTGGAGGAGCTGCTCGCCGTCCTCGCCGGCACCGCGGAGGTCGCCGCGGCCTCCGGCGGGCGGGTGGCCGTCGTCGCCGACCTGGCCATCGCCCGGGGCCTGGACTACTACACCGGCACCGTCTACGAGACCCGGATGACGGGGTGGGAGTCGCTCGGCTCGATCTGCTCCGGGGGCCGGTACGACGCGCTGGCCACCGACGGGCGCACCACCTACCCGGGCGTGGGCATCTCCCTCGGCGTCACCCGGGCGCTGGCGCCCCTGCTGGCCCGCGGCGTGCTCACCGCCTCCCGCGCGACGCCGACCGCGGTGGTCGTCGCCGTGGCCGACGAGGGCCAGCGGGCGGGCTCGGACGCCGTCGCCGCGGCCCTGCGCGCGCGGGGGATCCCCGCCGAGGTCTCGCCCACCGCCGCGAAGTTCGGGAAGCAGATCCGCTACGCCGACCGCCGGGGCGTCCCCTTCGTCTGGTTCCCCGGCGCCGGCGGGGGCCACGAGGTCAAGGACATCCGCT
>CADCUY010000015.1 GCA_902806005.1 uncultured Quadrisphaera sp.
GCGCAGCGCGGCCGCGCCCGCGGCGGTGCTGACACCGACGACGACGCCGGTGAGCTCGCCGAGCGCGGTCAGCCGCGCCGAGCGCGCGGCGTCGTCCCCCGGCACGTCGGTGCCGAGCAGCCGGGCCAGCGCCGCCACGGTCGCGCCGGGGGCGTCGGAGGACGACCGGCCGCGCAGGGCCATGTCGAGGTAGCCGGCGGCGTTGAGGGCGGTGATGCCGGCGGCGCCCGCGGTGAGGGCGCGCAGCAGGGGGGAGGCCATCGGGCCACCCTCCGGCGCCCCGCCCGGCTCCGCCACCCGGTGGTGCGGTCCGCCGGTCAGCGCTCGGGCAGCCGCGGGCCGGCCGCCCCGCGCGGCGGCATCAGGTCGCCGTCGGCCTCCAGCCGGGCCAGCACCTGGTCGGCGCTCAGCTGGGCGAGCCCGTCGTCCAGCTCCTCCCACCGGCGCGGGGCCGCGACCCAGGGCCGCTCGCGCCCGCGCAGGGAGTACGGGGTGATCGTCGTCTTCGAGCCGGAGTTCTGGCTCCAGTCCAGCAGCACCTTCCCGGTGCGCACGGCGCGGGTCATCGTCGCCGTGACCTCGCCGGGGCGGTCGCGGGCCAGGCCCTCGGCGAGCCGCTTGGCGTGCTCGCGGACGACGCCGGCGTCCTGCTCGCCCGAGAGCGGGGCGTACAGCTGCAGGCCCTTGCTGCCGCTGGTCACCGGCGTGCAGGCGAGGCCGTCGTCGCCGAGGCGCTCGGCCACCAGGCGAGCCAGGGCTGCGCACTCGGCCAGGCCGGTGCCGGGGCCCGGGTCGAGGTCGACCACCAGGCGGTCGGGGCGCCGCACCGCGGCCGGGTCGTCGCCGGGGGCCACGCGCCACTGCGGGGTGTGCAGCTCGAGCGCGGAGAGGTTCGCCGCCCACACCAGGCCGGCGACGTCGTCGATCAGCGGGTGGGTGACGGGCCCGTCGTCGCCCGCGAGGACGACGGTGCGGAGCCACTCCGGCGCCCCGCGGGGCGCGTTCTTCTCGTAGAACCGGTCGTCGGGGCGGCCCGTGCCGTGGGGCCAGCGCACCCGGGTGACGGGGCGGTCGGCCAGCTGGGCCAGCAGCGGGCCCGCGGCGCGCGCCAGGTAGTCGGCGACCTCGGCCTTGGTGGTGCCGGTGGCCGGGTAGAGCACCTTGTCGAGGTGGGTCAGGCGCAGGCGGCGCCCGTCGACCTCGACCCAGGTCGCCTCGTCCGCCGCTGCCACGGCCCCAGCATGGCGACCGGGGGCGGACGCGGCGAGGCGCCGCCCCCCTGGTGGGGGAGCGGCGCCTCGGCGGGGTGCGGTGGCGATCAGGCCGGGGGCATGAGCACCGAGTCGATCAGGTACACGGTGGCGTTGGCGGTCTGCACGTTGCCGCAGACGACGTTGGCGCCGTTCACGGTGAGCGCCTCCGGGGTGCCGGCGACCTCGAGGGTGCCCTCCTGCACGGTGGTCTGGGTGCCCACGATCGCGTCGGGCTCGATCTTGCCGGGCACCACGTGGTAGGTCAGGACGCTGGTGAGCAGCTCGCCGCCGTCGGCCTGCAGCGCGGCCACGGTCTCCGGCGGCAGGGCCTGGAAGGCGCTGTCGACCGGCGCGAAGACGGTGAACTCGCTGCCGTTCAGGGTGTCGACCAGGTTCACGCCGGGGTTGATGCCACCGGAGACGGCAGCGGTGAGCTGCGTGAGGATCGGGTTGTTGGAGGCGGCCTCCGCGACGGGGGCCTGCGCCATGCCGTCGATGGAGCCGGCGCCCTCGGGCACGGTGGCGGCGTAGTCGGCGCAGCCGGGGCCCACCGGGCCGGCGGCGGGAGCCATGGACTCCTCCATCTCGGACGGCGACTCCGAGGGCTCCTCGGACGGCGCGGAGGAGGAGGTCTCCTCGGCGGGGGCGGGCGCCGCCGCCTCCTCGCCGCCGGCGCAGCCAGCGGTGAGCAGGGCGGTGGTGGTGAGCAGCGAGCCGATGAGCAGGTGACGCTTCATGGGGTGGTGTCCTCTCAGAGACGGTGTCTGGTGCCACGGTGGGTTCGCCCCGAACCGCGCCAGCGATTGGTCACGAACCGGTAACGATCACCAGCGCGTGCCCATGTGGTACCTGTGGGTGACGTGGATCACGCGCAGCGACCCCGCACCGGCGAGCACCGGTGCGGGGTCGTGACGTGCTGCGGGAGGGGCCTCAGGCCACCGTGACGTTCACCGCGTGCAGCCCCGTGGCGCCGTCCGGCACCGGGTCGGCGCGGTCGGCGGTCTGCACCTCGCCCGTCCCGTCGACCGCCCGCACCCGCAGGGTGTGGCTGCCGGGCTCGGCGTCCCAGGCGTAGGTCCACTGCCGCCAGGTCTCGAGGTTCGCCTCGGTGGCGAGCTCCGCCGGCCGCCACTCCCCGTCGTCGACCTGCACCTCGACCGCCGTGATGCCCCGGGTCTGCGCCCAGGCGACGCCGCCGACGGCGACCCGCCCGGCGGGCAGGCGCGCGAAGCCCGCGGGCACGTCGATCCGCGAGGCGGTCTTGATCGGCCCGAGCTCCGACCAGCCGCGGTCGGTCCAGTACGCGGTGGCGTCGGCGAACCGGGTGACCTCCAGGTCGACCACCCACTTGGTCGCCGAGACGTACCCGTAGAGCCCGGGCACCACCATCCGCACCGGGAACCCGTGCTCCAGGGGCAGCGGCTCGCCGTTCATCCCGATCGCGAGCAGCGCGCCGCCGCCCTCGTCGGTCAGCACCTCCAGCGGCGTCGACGCGCTGAACCCGTCGGAGCTGGTGGAGAGCACCATGTCGGCCCCGGCCTGCACCCCGGCTCGCGCGAGCAGGGTGTGCAGCGGCAGCCCGAGCCACCGCGCGTTGCCGGCGAGGTCGCCGCCGACGACGTTGGAGACGCAGGTCAGGGTGATGTCGGCCTCGACCAGGTCGGCGTCGAGCAGGTCCTGGTAGGTCACGGAGACCTCCTCGTCGACCAGCCCGTGGATGCGCAGCGTCCACGTCGAGGGGTCGAGCTGCGGCACGGTCAGCGCGGTGTCGATCCGGTAGAACTCGGCGTTCGGGGTGGTGAAGGCGCTGATGCCGGGCAGGTCGGCCTGCACCCCGGCGGGCAGCGGCGCCAGCGGCGAGGCGGCCGGCGGCAGCACCACCTGGTCGCGCGCCGCGGCGGCCACCTGGGTGACGCGGGTGAGCAGCCGCCCGCCGACGGCGCCGGCCGCGGCCAGCACCCCCGCCGCGGAGGCGAGGAACAGGAAGCTG
>CADCUY010000016.1 GCA_902806005.1 uncultured Quadrisphaera sp.
CTGGGCGGCGCTGGCGCCCCGGGAAGCCGCCCGGCGGGCTTCGGCGCGCCGCTGAGCGGTGCGGGCGGCACCGGCGGCGCAGCCGGCCCGTTCGGCGGGCTCGGCGGCCTGGGTGGTCTGGGCGGTCCCGGCGGCATGGACCCCGCCGCCCTGTTCCAGCAGCTCGCCAACGACCCCGGCGCCATGGCGCAGGTCATGGCCTCGGTGCAGCAGCTGCTCTCCGGGGCCGGCGACGGCCCGGTCAACTGGCAGGTCGCCCACGACCTCGCGCGCCAGGCCGCCGTCACCGGGGGCGACCCCACGCCCGGCGACCGGGTGCGCACCGCGGTGGTCGAGGCCCTGCACCTGGCCGACCTGTGGCTGGACGCCGTCACCGACCTCGGCGCTCCCCCGGCCCGGGCGGTGGCGTGGTCGCGCTCGGAGTGGGTCGAGGCCACCCTGCCCACCTGGAAGCGCCTGGTCGAGCCGGTCGCCGCCTCGGTGGCCACGGCCGTGGCCGACGCGATGGCCCAGCAGGCCCCGCCCGAGATGCGGGCGATGATGGCCGGCGCCGGGGCCCTGATGCGCTCGGTCGGCGGCTCGGTCTTCGGCATGCAGCTGGGCCAGGCCGTCGGCGGGCTGGCCCGCGAGGTGGTCTCGGCCACCGACATCGGCCTCCCCCTCACCGACGGCTCGGTCACCGCGCTGGTGCCCGCCAACGTCGACGCCTTCGCCGAGGGCCTCTCGGTGCCGCTGGACGAGGTGCGCCTGTACCTGGCCGTCCGCGAGGCCGCCCACGCCCGCCTGTTCGCCCGCGTGCCGTGGCTGGCCGCCCACCTGATCGGCGCCGTCGAGCAGTACGCCCGCGGCATCGTCATCGACACCGCGCGGATCGAGGACGCCGTGGGCCGGGTCGACCCCAGCGACCCGCAGGCCCTGCAGGAGGCGCTGAGCTCGGGCATGTTCGAGCCCGAGCGCACCCCCACGCAGGACGCCGCGCTGGCCCGGCTGGAGACCGTCCTCGCCCTGGTCGAGGGCTGGGTCGACGAGGTCGTCGACGCCGCCGCGGGCACCCACCTGCCGCACGCCGCGGCCCTGCGCGAGGCCGTGCGCCGCCGCCGCGCCGCCGGCGGCCCCGCGGAGCAGGCGCTCACCTCCCTGGTCGGCCTGGAGCTGCGCCCCCGGCGCCTGCGCGACGCCGCCCGGCTGTTCTCGGTGATCGCGGCGACCGGCGGGTCCCAGGCCCGCGACGCCGTCTGGGAGCACCCCGACCTGCTGCCGACCTCCGCCGACCTGGACACCCCCGAGGGCTACGCCGAGCGCCGCACGGCCGCGGCCAGCGCCAGCGCCGACGTCGACGCCGAGCTCGAGGCGCTGCTCGGCGGCGAGGTCGGCGCCGGTGCCGGTGCCGGCGACGGTCCTGGCGACGGGGGTCGCCCCGGCGAGGGCCCGCCCGCCTAGGTGGCCTCCCCCACCGCGGCGGCCCACGCGGACGCCGTCCGGGTGCTCACCGCCTGGTCGCCCCCGGACGCCGGGCAGGCAGCGCTGCGCGCCGGGCACCTGGCGCACCTCGCCGCCCACCCGGACGCGCTCGACCGCGACGGGCCGCCCGAGCACCTGACGGCGTCCTGCCTGGTGCTCGACCCCGCCGGGGAGCACGCGCTGCTCGTGCTGCACCGCAAGGGCCGCTTCTGGGTGCAGCCCGGGGGCCACGTCGAGCCCGGCGACGCCGCGCTCGCGGCCGCGGCCCTGCGCGAGGGGCGCGAGGAAACTGGCCTCGGGGGCCTGCTCCGGCTGCACGTCGAGGCCCCGGCCGACCTGCACCGGCACGACCTGGCCGCCGCCTTCGGGCGCTGCCGGGCCCACCTCGACGTCGCGTTCCTGGCCACGGCCCCGCGCGACGCCGCTCCCGTGCGCAGCGAGGAGAGCTCCGCCGCGGCGTGGTGGCCGCTGGCCGCCCTGCCCGACGGCGTCGTCGCCGACGTCCCGCCGCGGCTGCGCAGCGCCGCCGCCCTGCTGCGCGGCGCTCAGCCCGGGGCGCCGGTCTCGGCGACGACGGCGTCCCAGGGCTGGTCGAGGTCCTCGTCGTCGGCGTCCTCGGCGGCCGGGCCCTCCGCGACGGCCAGCTGGGCGGCGGCGAAGCCCTCGAGGTAGCCGCGGGCACGCTCGGCCCGGGGGTAGGCCTCGACCAGCTGCCAGAACGCGGGGCCGTGCCCGGGCTCGAGCAGGTGCGCCAGCTCGTGCACGAGCACGTAGTCCACGACCCACGCGGGCATGCCGAGCAGCCGGTCGGAGAGGCGGATCGCGCCGTCCGCGGTGGAGGCCGAGCCCCACCGGGCGTGCTGGTTGGCCACCCACCGCACGCTGCTCGGGCGGGAGCGGCCGCCGAGGTGGCGGGCGGAGAGGTCGTGGGCGCGGCGGGCCAGCTCCGCGTCGTCCGGGCGCCGCCGCGCCTCCTGGGCGAGCAGGCGCTCGACCATCCGCGGCACCCACTCGCGCTCCTCGGCGCCGGAGAAGGTGGCGGGGATGCACACCACCAGCGCACCGGGACCGCGGAAGGCGGTGACCGTGCGGGCGCGGCGGGTGCTGCGCCGCACCTCCACCCGACCGACACCGTCCACGGGCGTCACGCTAGCCCGGTCGGGGCGGCGCGGGCAGGCCCGAGCACCGGATGGAGCAGCACGTTGTCCACAGGCTGTGCACGGTCAGCTGGTCCAGCGAGCCGCGGCACAGCGCCGTTCTGCCGCCGTTTAGCGCCGGTCCGACGGCGGGGAGGCGGGTGTCGCCCACAGCCGCCCACAGGTCCGTCCACAGCCCTGTCCACAGCCACCTGTTGACCCCGGCGCCGACGGGCCTTAGCGTGGGAGTCCGAGGCTCTCCGGGCTTCGGGGGTGTCCCGCAGGGGAAGGCGGGACGCTCAAGCTGCCCGGAGCGCCTCGGTTCGTCTCCGGCCCCGGTGACCACCCCCGCGGCCCTGTGGACGAGCTCCTCCGCTGTGGACGACGGCCCGGCGGTCCCCCGCACGGCTGACAGCCTGGCGCCGTGCTCCTCCAGCTGCGCCCCGGGCTCCTGCGGGCCCGCCGCGGCGCCGGCCGCCTGCAGCTCGGGAGCACGCCCGGGCGCGGCCTCGTGCTCGCCGGGGTCGAGCCCGGTGACGAGCGGCTCCTCGCCGCCCTGGACGGCTCCCTCGACCTTCCCGGCCTGCTGCAGCGGGCCGCCGAGCTCGGCGTGCCGCGCGAGCGCGCCCACCACCTGGTGCGGG
>CADCUY010000017.1 GCA_902806005.1 uncultured Quadrisphaera sp.
CGCACGACGTCGACGGCCTTGCGGTGCGCGATGGTCACCAGCCACGCCGCGACGTCGCTGCCCGGCCGCAGCCGCGGGTCGGCGACCAGCGCGGCGAGGAAGGTCTCCGACCACGCGTCCTCGGCGGCCACCGGCCCCACCACCGCCCGGCACACCCGCAGCACCCGCGGCCCGTGCTCGGCCACGACGGCCTCGAACGGGGGCAGGTCAGCCGCCGGCGGGTCACCGGCGAGGGGTGGGCTCACAGCGGGCCAACGTGCCAGACCCGCTCGCTGTGAGGTCACTGCTGTTGCGCGCCCCCCCGGCCGTGCACGAGGGTCGGGGTGTCCCGACCAGCGAGGCGAGGGAGCGGCGTGCCAGCAGACCGTCCGGAGCAGCTGACGCGCGAGACGTGGCCGATCGGCGCCGCGATGCTGCAGTTCCCCGGCACCCTGCCCGACGGGTCCTCGACGCAGGACCAGTCGGCGGAGGGCTGGGCGGCGACGCTCGCCGAGGTCGTCGACGCCGGCTTCGACCGGGTCGACCCCTACGACTCGTGGCTCCGGATCGCCGATCTCGGCGCCGCCCGCCTGGAGGAGTTCCGCGGCGTGCTCGCCGACGTCGGCCTCCAGGTCTCCGCCGTCTCGCTCTCGCGGCGCAGCGTCGCCGACCCCGAGCACGGCGAGGAGAACCTCGCCTACACCCACCGGGCGATCGACGCCGCGGCCGCCGTCGGCGCCAGCGTGCTCAACACCGGCTTCTTCCGCGCCCTGACCCCGGCGCAGCGCGAGGCGCTGTGGTTCTGGACGGCGCCGGGCGCGGTCGACGACGACGACCCCGACGTGCGGGGGGTGGCCGTGGCCCGCGTGCAGGAGCTGGGCCGGCACGCCGCCGAGGTGGGCCTCGCGCTCTCCCTGGAGATCTACGAGGACACCTACCTCGGCACCGCCGACCGGGCCGTCGCCTTCGTCACCGACGTCGGCCTGGACGCCGTGGGCCTCAACCCCGACCTGGGCAACCTGCTGCGGCTGCTGCGCCCGGTGGAGCGCTGGGACGCCATGGCCGCGAAGGTGATGCCCCACGCGAACTTCTGGCACGTGAAGAACTACCTCCGCTCCGAGGACGCCGCGACCGGCACCGTCGTCACCGCTCCGGCACCGCTGGAGCTGGGCGTCATGGACTACCGGCGCGCCGTGCGCATGGCGGTCGACGCCGGGTTCCGCGGCCCGATCACCTGCGAGCACTACGGCGGCGACGGCCTCTCGGTCAGCGCCACCAACCGCGACTACCTGCGCCGCGTCCTGCCGCGGCGCACCAGCTGAGGAGGCGGCCGTGGCCGTGAGCGAGGTCCACCGGGCAGCCGTCGTCGGCACCGGGTACATGGGCGGCGGGATCGCCCAGTCCCTCGCCCTCGCCGGCGTCGAGGTGCAGCTCGCCGACGCCGACGCGGAGCTGACGGCGCGGAACCTCGAACGGCTGCTGCGCGAGGGCGCCGTCTTCGAGGGCGCGGGCCTGTTCCCCGCCGGCAGCGCCGAGGTCCTGCGCGAGCGGCTGCACGCCGCCGCCTCGATCGAGGAGGCGGTGGCCGACGCCGACTTCGTCGAGGAGGCGGTGCCCGAGGTGCCGGCGGTCAAGCTCGAGGTGCTGGCCCGGGTGGAGGCCGCGACCCGGCCCGACACCATCGTCGGCTCCAACACCTCCACCATCCCCGTGGCGCAGCTCGCGCGGGCCTTCACCGACCCGAGCCGGTTCATGACCGTGCACTTCTCCAACCCCGCGCCCTTCATCCCCGGGGTCGAGCTGGTGGCCGGCGAGGCCACCGACCCCGCCGTCGTCGAGGCCGTGCAGGCCCTGCTGGTGCGGCTGGGCCGGCGCAGCGCGCAGGTGGCCGACGTGCCGGGGTTCGTGCTGAACCGGCTGCAGTTCGTGCTGCTGAAGGAGGCGATGGCCGTGGTCGAGGAGGGCATCGCCACCCCGGCCGACGTCGACACGATCGTCAGCACGACGTTCGGGTTCCGGCTGCCGTTCTTCGGCCCGTTCGGCATCGCCGACATGGCCGGCCTCGACACCTACGTGCGCGGCTTCGGGATCCTCACCGAGGGGCTCGGCGAGCGGTTCACCGCCCCGCGGCTCCTCACCGACGTGGTGGACAGCGGCCGGCACGGCACCAAGAGCGGCGGCGGCTTCTACGACCTCGGGCCCGACGACCTGCAGGCGCTCGTCGACTACCGCGACCGGGCCTACGTGGCGATGGCCCGGCTGCTGGCCGAGCTCGGCCCCTCGCCCCTGCAGACCGCGGCCCTGCACCGGGGCGCTGACGGCGCCACCCCCTGACCCGCGGACCAGGGCCGCCCCCGGGTGCCCGCGTCAGAACAGGCGGTCGCCGGACTCCAGGTCGAGCAGGAACCGCTTGCGCGCCAGGCCCCCGGCGAAGCCGGTGAGGCTCCCGTCGGCGCCGACCACGCGGTGGCACGGCACGACGACCGAGAGCGGGTTCAGCGCGTTCGCCGCGCCCACCGCCCGCACCAGCAGCGGATCGCCCAGCGCGGCGGCGAGCCCGGCGTAGGTGCGGGTCTCGCCGTACGGGATCTCCTCGAGCGCCCGCCACACCCGCTGCTGGAAGGCGGTGCCGCGCGGGCGCAGCGGCAGGTCGAAGGCCCGCCGCCGCCCGGCGAAGTACTCGGCCAGCTGCCGCTCGGCGTCCTCGAACCCGGCCGCGTCGCGCACCCCGAGCGCGGCGGCGTCGGGGCCGCGGCGGTGCTCGGCCATGAAGACCCCGCACAGCTCGCCGCCCTCGGCGACCAGGGTCAGCGGCCCGATCGGCGAGGGCGTGGTGGTGTGGGTGCGCGTGCTCACGGCGGCCATCGTCGTCACCCCCCGCCAACGCTCGCGGAGGCGGTGGCGTGAGGTGTCGCGACGGCCTCGTGGGCGCGCAGCCGCACCGACAGCCCCGCGGCGAGCAGCATCGCCGCGGCGGCGAGGAGCAGCCCGGCCGACAGCGACGCCGCCCCGGCGAGGGCGGGCACGAGCAGGCTGCCCGTGATGCCCCCCAGCATCAGCGCGAAGGACCTCGCCGAGACGGTGGTGGCCCGCTGCGCCGAGCCGACGCGGGAGTGCAGCACCTGGTCGCGCAGCGGCCAGGCGACGGCGCTGAGCAGGTAGTACAGGCCCAGGGCGACCGCCGCGCCGACGACGGCCTGCGCGAGCGCGACGCCGGCGACCGCGACCGCGCACGCGGCGCACGAGGCCGCGCT
>CADCUY010000018.1 GCA_902806005.1 uncultured Quadrisphaera sp.
GCGGTGCGGCTGCTCTCCAACGCCGACGGCGCTGTCGTGGCCAGCGGCGCCGAGGCCCTGGCCCGCGTGGTCCGCCAGGTGAGCAGCCCCGTGCGCTGGGACCTGTGCCAGGCGACCCTGGCGGAGCTCGGGGTGACCGCGCTGGTGGAGGTCAGCCCCGCGGGCACGCTGGCCGGGCTGGCCAAGCGGGCCCTGCCCGGGGTCGAGGTGGTCGCGCTGAGGACCCCCGACGACCTGGCGGCGGCGCGCGCGCTGCTCGCCCGCCACGGTGCCGCGCCGGCGTCCGCCGCGGGGGTCGGGCGATGAGCCTGCGGTCGTCGTCGGGCAGCGAGCACACCCGGCTGATGGGGGTCGGCGCGTTCCGGCCCGAGCGCGTGGTCACCAACGAGGAGGTGTGCCGGCACATCGACTCCTCCGACGAGTGGATCCGCCAGCGCACCGGCATCGAGAGCCGCCGCTGGGCCGACGCCGCCACCTCCGTGGTCGACATGAGCCTGGGCGCGTCGATCGAGGCCGTGGCCGCCGCGGGCCTGGCGCCGGCCGACATCGACACCGTCATCGTCGCCACCGTCACGCACGACTACCAGACCCCGTCCGCGGCGGCGATGCTCACCGACCGGCTCGGGGCCACCCCGGCCGCGGCCTGGGACGTCTCCGCCGGGTGCGCCGGGTTCTGCCACGCGCTCGCCCAGGCCGCCGACGCGGTGCGCGCCGGCACCTCGCGGCACGTGCTCGTCGTCGGCGCCGACAAGATCACCGACTACACCGACCTCACCGACCGGGCGACCGCGTTCCTCTTCGCCGACGGCGCGGGCGCGGTCGTGGTCGGACCGTCGGACACCCCGGGGATCGGCCCCACGGTGTGGGGCAGCGACGGCGGCCAGTGGCAGGCCATCCGCAACAAGGCGTCGTGGCCCTCGGTGCGCGAGGCGATGCTCGCCGCCGCCGGCGACCCCGAGCACGAGCCGCTGGAGTGGCCGGCGCTGACCCAGGAGGGCCAGCAGGTCTTCCGCTGGGCGGTGTGGCAGATGGCCCCCGTGGCGCAGAAGGCCATCGACGCGGCGGGCGTCACCGCCGACGACCTCGCGGCGTTCGTCCCCCACCAGGCCAACGCGCGGATCATCGACGCGATGGTCAAGCAGCTGAAGCTGCCCGAGCACGTGCACGTGGCCAAGGACATCCGCACCGCGGGCAACACCTCCGCCGCCTCGGTGCCCCTGGCGATGCACCGGGTGCTGGCCGACGGCGAGGCCCGCTCCGGCGACCTCGCGCTGCTCATCGGCTACGGCGCCGGGCTGGCCTACGCCGCCCAGGTCGTCGTCCTGCCCTGAGCCCGGCGCCGCCCCGGCCCGGGCGGCTGCGCACCGACCCCCGACCGCACCACCACCGCACCACCACTGAGGAGAACGAGCGATGGCACTGAGCGAGCAGGAGATCCTGGCCGGCGTGGCCGAGCTGGTGAACGAGGAGACCGGCCTGCCGGTGGAGAGCGTGGAGCTCGACAAGTCCTTCACCGACGACCTCGACATCGACTCGCTGTCGATGACGTCGATCGTCGTGCAGGCCGAGGACCGGTTCAGCGTGACCATCCCCGACGAGGACACCAAGAACCTCAAGACGGTGCGCGACGTCGTCAACTACATCCAGCAGGCGCAGGGCTGAGATGACGACCACGTCCCAGCGCGTCGTCGTCACCGGGGTCGGCGCGCTCACCCCGATCGGCGCCACCGCGCACGAGACGTGGGAGGCAGCGCTCAAGGGCACCTCCGGCGCCGCGACGATCACCGAGCCGTGGATGGCCGACCACGGCGACCTGCCCGTGCGCTTCGCCGCCCGCACCCCCCCGCCCGGGATCGACGTGCTGCCCAAGCACGAGGCCAAGCGCCTCGACCCCTCCGGGCAGCTGGCGGTCGTCGCGGCCCGCCAGGCGTGGGCCGACGCGGGGGCTCCCGACGTCGACCCGGTGCGCCTGGGCGCCGTGGTCGCCACCGGCATCGGCGGGCTGTGGACCACGCTCGACGCGTGGGAGGTGCTGCGCACGCGCGGCGCCCGCCGGGTGCTGCCGATGACCGTGCCGATGCTCATGCCCAACAGCTCCGCGGGCGCGGTCAGCCTGGCCCTGGGCGCGCGGGCGGGGGCGCACGCCCCGGTCTCGGCGTGCGCCTCGGGGGCGGAGGCGGTCACCCTCGCCCTCGGCATGATCCGCTCCGGGCGCGCCGACGTGGTGGTCGCCGGCGGCACCGAGGCGTGCGTGCACCCGCTGACCCTGGCCACGTTCTCGGCCATGAAGGCGCTGTCGACGCGCAACGACGCCCCCGAGCGGGCGTCGCGCCCCTACGACGTGACCCGCGACGGGTTCGTCATGGGCGACGGCGCCGGCCTGCTCGTGCTGGAGTCGGCCGAGCACGCCCGGGCCCGGGGCGCCCGGGTCTACGCCGAGGTCCTCGGCGCGGGGATGTCGGCCGACGCCTACGACATCGCGGCCCCCGAGCCGGAGGGCGCGGGCGCCTCCCGCGCGATCGCCGAGGCCCTGGCGGTGGCCGGCGCGACGCCGTCCGACGTCGTCCACGTCAACGCCCACGCGACCTCCACGCCCGTGGGCGACCTCGCGGAGGTGCGCGCGCTGCGCGGGGCGCTCGGCGGGGCGCTCGACGACGTGGCGGTCTCGGCGACCAAGTCGATGACCGGGCACCTGCTGGGCGCCGCCGGGGCGGTGGAGAGCATCTTCACCGTGCTGGCGCTGCACCACCGCGCGGCGCCGCCGACGATCAACGTGGACGACCTCGACCCGGCCGTCGACCTCGACGTCGTGCGCGGGGCCCCGCGGCCGCTGGGCGACGGCGTGGCGGTGAACAACTCGTTCGGGTTCGGCGGGCACAACGTGGCCGTCGCCTTCGGCACGGCCTCCTGACCCGAGGCTCCACCCGGCACTCGGGAGCCCCGTCGTCGCCTGCAGCACGCTCAGGCGTCGACGGGGCTCCCGAGTGCCGTTCTGACGGGGTCAGCCCACGCGGTGCAGCCAGCGGACGGGCGCGCCGTCCCCGGCGTAGCGGAAGGGCTCGAGCTCGGCGTCCCAGGCCGAGCCGAGCGCCAGCGCGATCGCCTCGAGCAGGCGCTGCGGGTCGTGCCCGGCCTTGGCCACGGCCGCTCCCAGCCGGTCCTCCGGGATCATGATGTTCCCGTGCGCGTCGGTGAGGGCGTGGAAGATCCCCAGCTCGGG
>CADCUY010000019.1 GCA_902806005.1 uncultured Quadrisphaera sp.
GTGCTGCGCAGCCGCGGGCCGCGTGGGGCTGGCCGCTGGCCGGCAGCCCGCCGGTGCTGCGCCCCTTCGAGCCCCCGGCACAGCGGTGGTCACCGGGGCACCGCGGCGTCGACCTCGCGGCGGCCCCGGCTGACGCCGTGCTCGCGCCCACCGGCGGGGTGGTGGTCTTCGCCGGCTGGGTCGTCGACCGACCGGTGCTGAGCATCACCGCGCCGGACGGGCTGCGCACCACCCTCGAGCCCGTGGTGGCCTCGGTGCCCGTCGGCACCGCGGTGAGCGCCGGGCAGGTGGTGGGGGCGGTGGCCGGCTCACCGCTGCACTGCGGTGGTGGCTCGTGCCTGCACTGGGGGGTGCGCGCCGGTCGTGACCGCTACCTGGACCCGCTGCTCCTGCTGGCCGGGGCCCGCGCGGCGCCGCCGGTGCTGCTGCCGCTCGGATGAGCGCCCGCAGATCAGCGGAGCTGGCGGGCGACCCACTGCGACCTGCACGCCCGAGCCTCCGCGGACAGCGCCGCGCCGGGTGAGAACACGTCGAAGCCGTGGAACGCCCCCGGCCACACGTGCAGCTCGGCCTGGCCCCCTCCCTGCCACAGGCGGGCAGCGAACTCGACGACCTCGTCGCGGAGCGGCTCCGACGAGCCGACCTCCAGGTACGTGGGCGGCAGCCCGGACAGGTCCCCGGCCCGGGCCGGCGCGGCGTACCCGGAGGTGTCGGGGCCGCCCGCCCCAGCGCCGAGGAGCGCAGCCCACCCCACCGCGTTCCACCCGCTGTCCCAGGTGCCGAGCCCTGCGCTCTGGCGGGCGGAGGCGGAGTCGTTGCGGTCGTCGAGCATGGGCGACAAGAGCATCTGACCAGCGATCGCCGGTCCACCGCGGTCGCGGGCCACCAGGGCGGTGGCCGCGCCCAGGCCACCGCCGGCGCTCGCGCCGAGGACGAAGAGCCGACCGGGGTCGGTGCCGAGCGACGCGGCCCGCTCAGCCGCCCAGACCAGGCCCGCGTAGCAGTCCTCCACCGGTCCGGGATGGGGAGTCTCCGGAGCCAGGCGGTAGCGCACGGCCACCACGACCAGGGACAGCTCGGCGGCGATGTCGAGCGCCTGGGTGATCCCGCTGCGCTCGTCGCCCGAGAACAGCCCGCCGCCGTGGACCTGGTAGAGCAGCCCCGCGGGGGTCGACGACCGGGGCCGGCAGACGAGGACCTCGACGTCGGGTGCCCCCGGTGGTCCGGGCGCCGTGCGCTGCTCGACCTCGAAGGTGCCTCCGCAGGACAGGTCCGCGTCGCTGGGGCGGGGCCGGGACGCCGCAGCGCTGCGCATCACCGCCACGGGGTCCGGGAAGTCGCCCGCCCGTGGCAGGTCGCCCATGGCCCGCAGCGCGTCGGCCAGCTCGGCGTCGAACGGCGGCAGCGGTGCGACGAGGGACGGTCGAGGCGGCACGGGGGACCCTTCCGGCGGACGGTGGCGACGAGGCCGCCCCTGACCGGACGAGCATGGTCCGAGCGTGGCGCGAGCGCCAGGAAGCTTGCTGGACCGGCAAGCAGCGTCGCCCTCAGCCGGCGAGGTGCGGTCGGCGCGACGGCTCGGCCTCCGTCCCTCCGCCCAGCCGGGTCACGACCGCCGGCTCAGCTGACCTCGGCCAGCTTGGCGCGCAGCTGCACCACGGCCTTGGTGTGCATCTGGCAGATCCGCGACTCGGTCACCCCGAGCACCTTGCCGATCTCGGCCAGGGTCAGGCTCTCGAAGTAGTACAGCGTCACGACGATCTTCTCGCGCTCGGGCAGCTGGTCGATCGCCCGGGCGAGGAGGAACTTGGTCTCCTCGCCCTCGAAGGCCAGCACCGGGTCCTCGGCCTTGGGGTCCTCGAGGGTGTCGCCCAGCGAGAGGGCGTCGCCCTTCTCCCCGCCCACGTTGAGCAGCTCGTCGAGCGCGACGACGTTGACGTAGGAGACCTGGCTGAAGATCGCGCGCAGGTCCTCGAGCCTGATGCCCATCCGCTCGGCCACCTCGACCTCGCTGGGGGTGCGCCGCAGCTCGCCCTCGAGCGAGGAGTACGCCTTCTCGACCTCGCGGGCCTTGCTGCGCACCGAGCGGGGGATCCAGTCCATCGCGCGCAGCTCGTCGATGATCGCGCCGCGGATGCGCGAGATGGCGTAGGTCTCGAACTTGATCGCCCGCTCGAGGTCGAACTTCTCGATCGCGTCGATCAGCCCGAAGACGCCGTAGGAGACCAGGTCGGCCTGCTCCACGTTCGAGGGCAGGCCCACGCCGACCCGGCCGGCCACGTACTTGACCAGCGGCGCGTAGTGCATGATCAGCCGCTCGCGGACGGTCTTGTCGCCGGTGGACTTGAACTCCTGCCACATGGCGGTGAGCGCCTCGGCGTTGCGCGCGGCCTGGGCGGCGGCCTCGCTCGCCTCGTCGGTGACGGCGCCGCCGGCGCCCGCGCCGGCCCCGGGCGCGCGGGCGGTCCTCGTCTGGCGCTCGACCACGTGATCCTCCACTGCGCTGCTCAGGCCCACCCTCACGCTCGAGGATGGGCCTGCTGGAACCCGCGCCGGAGGCGTTCGACCGACACGTGCGTGTACACCTGCGTTGACGCCAGGCTAGCGTGGCCGAGCAGTTCCTGGACGGTCCTCAGGTCAGCGCCCCCGTCGAGCAGGTGGGTGGCCGCGGTGTGGCGCAGGGCGTGGGGGGCGGCGTCGACGCCCTCCCCCAGCGCCCCGAGCAGGGCGTGGACGGCGTCGCGCACCTGCCGCTGGCCCACCCGGCCGCCGCGCGCGCCGAGCAGCAGGGCCGGGCCCGACGCCGGGGTGGCCAGCGGAGGCCGACCGCGGGCCAGCCACTCCTCCACGGCGCGGCGGGCGGGCACCCCGAAGGGCACCACCCGCTCCTTGTCGCCCTTGCCCAGCACCCGCAGGGTGCGCCGGTCGAGGTCGACGTCGTCGACGTCGAGCCCCACCAGCTCGCCCACCCGGGCGCCCGTGGCGTAGAGCAGCTCGACGGCGGCGCGGTCGCGCAGGTGCACGGGGTCGTCGTCGTCGGCGCGCACCGCCGCGAGGTCCATCAGCCGGGTGGCCTGCTCGGCCCGCAGCACCGTGGGCAGGGTCCGCGAGCGCTTCGGGGTGGCCAGGCGCAGCGCGGGGTCGGCGGGCAGGTGCCCGGCGCGCACGGCCCACGCGGTGAAGGTGCGCACGCTGGCCGTGCGGCGGGCCAGGGT
>CADCUY010000020.1 GCA_902806005.1 uncultured Quadrisphaera sp.
GAGCCGGTGTCCCGGTGAGCGCGCTGACCCGCCGGCGGTTCCTGGCCGGCCTCGGCGGCACTGCAGCGGTGGCCGGGGCGGCGGGCTGCGCCGGGCTCGACCTGCGGGGGCCGCGCGGCCAGACCGGCGAGCAGCTGCTCAGCGCCGTGCCGCTGCCCCGGCCCTACACCGTGCCGCTGCCCGTGCCGCCCGTGGCCCGCCCGGTGGGCGTGGTCGACGGCGCCGACCTGTACGAGGTCACCCAGCGCCAGGTGCGGGCCGAGCTGCTGCCGGGCGTGCCCACCACGGTGTGGGGCTACGACGGGATCGTGCCCGGCCCCACCCTGGAGACCCGCCGCGGGCGCCCCGCGGTGGTGCGCCACCGCAACGAGCTGCCGGTGCCCACCGTCGTCCACCTGCACGGCGGGCACACCCCGCCCGAGCACGACGGGTGGCCGCTGGACCTGCTGCTCCCCGTCGAGGGCGGCCCGGAGCCGGCCCACGCCGGCGGCCACGGCGGCATGGCCGACCCGGACGCCGTCGTCGTCCGCGGCACCCGCGACCACCTCTACCCGATGGACCAGCGCGCCGCGACCCTCTGGTACCACGACCACCGGATGGACTTCACCGGCCCGGCCGTGCACCGCGGCCTGTTCGGGCTGCACCTGGTGCGCGACGACGTCGAGGACGCGCTGCCGCTGCCCCGCGGCGACCGCGAGCTGCCCCTGCTGCTGGCCGACCGCGCCTTCGACGACCGCGGGGAGCTGGCCTACCCCTCCCTGGACCGCACGCTGGCCTCCGTGCCCGGGGTGGAGGACCGGTGGATGGAGGGGGTGCTCGGCGACGTCGTGCTGGTCAACGGGGCGCCGTGGCCCGTGCACGACGTCGACGCCGCGCGCTACCGCCTGCGGATCGTCAACGCCGCCAACGCCCGCCGGTTCGCCCTCGCGCTCACGGTGCCCGGCGCGCGGGACCTGCCGCTGGTGCAGGTCGGCTCGGACGGCGGCCTGCTCGCCGCCCCGGTCGAGCACCGCTCCCTCGTGCTCGCCCCGGGGGAGCGGTGCGACGTCGTCGTCGACTTCGGCCTGGTGCCCGTGGGCACCGAGGTCACCGTGGTCAACGCGCTGGGCACGGGGACGACGCGCGACGTGCTGCGCTTCCGGGTGGTGCGCCGCTCCGCCGACGACGCGCGGGTGCCCGACCGGCTGGCCGAGGTCGAGCCCCTGGTGCCCACCGGCGCGCGGCGCGAGTTCGTCTTCCGCCGCGGCGACGCGGGCGGGCACCGGGGGTGGACGATCAACGACCGGACCTTCGAGCCGGGCTGGTCGCACGCCGACGTCCCGCTGGGCGAGACCGAGGTGTGGCGCTTCCGCACCGACGTCCACCACCCGGTGCACGTGCACCTGGACAGCGTCCAGGTGCTGCGGCGCGGCGCGGGCGGGCCGGGGCCCTACGACGCCGGGTGGAAGGACACCGTGGACGTGCGGCCCGGCGAGGTGGTCGACGTCGCGGTGCGCTTCACCGACCACCGCGGGCGGTACGTCATGCACTGCCACAACCTCGAGCACGAGGACATGGCGATGATGGCCACCATCCGCACCGTTTGAGCGAGCCGCTTCCCGGTGTCGGCCGCGCGTGCCACGCTGCGGGCCTCGACCACGGCAGGAGGCCCGCATGCACCTCGACCCGGCCACGGCGGCGCTGGTGCGCCGCGTGCGCGACAGCGTGATCGGCGAGGGCGCGCCGCTGGCCACCCCGTTCGGCACGGTGCCGCTGGTCTACGCCGACTGGACGGCGTCGGGCCGCTCGCTCGGCCTGGTCGAGGACGTCGTGCGTCGCGACGTGCTGCCCTGGTACGCCAACACCCACAGCGAGGCGTCCGGCACCGGCCGGATCAGCACGGCCCTGCGCGAGCAGGCGCGCGCCGCGGTGCGGGCGAGCGTCGGGGGCGACGCCGACACCGCCGTGATCTTCACCGGCTCCGGGGCGACCGGCGCCATCGACAAGCTCGTGGCCCTGCTCGGCCTCCGCGCCGGCGGCGGGTCCGCCGCCGGGGCCGACGACCGGCGCCCGGTGGTGCTGCTGGGCCCCTACGAGCACCACTCCAACGAGCTGCCGTGGCGGGAGTCCTCGGCCGAGGTCGTCGTCGTCGGCGAGGACGGCCGCGGGGGCATCGACGTCGCCGAGCTCGAGGCGCACCTGGTGCGCTGCGCCGGGCGCCCGGTGCTCGGCTCCTTCTCCGCCGCCTCCAACGTCACCGGCACCGTCTCCGACGTCGACGGCGTCAGCCGGCTCCTCCACGCCCACGGCGCCCTGGCCTGCTGGGACTACGCCGCCGGGGGCCCCTACCTCGACGTCGCCTTCTCGGCCCCGGACGGCGCGCACCGCGACGCCGTGTTCCTCTCCCCGCACAAGCTCGTCGGCGGGCCCGGCACCCCGGGGGTGCTCGTCGTCCGCCGCTCCGCCCTGGCGCGGTGGTCACCGTCGGCGCCGGGCCGGGCCCGCCCCCCGGCCGTGCCCGGCGGGGGCACCGTCAGCTACGTGAGCCCGCGGCGGCACGTGTACCTCGACGACCTCGAGCACCGCGAGGAGGGCGGCACCCCCGACGTCGTCGGCTCCGTGCGCGCGGGCCTGGTGCTCCAGCTCAAGGACGCCGTGGGGGTCGCGGCCATCCGGGCCCTCGAGGGCGCCGCGCTGCGCCGGGTGCTCCGGGCCTTCGCCGCCGTGCCGCAGCTGGAGCTGCTCGGCCGCACCGACGGCGAGCGGCTGCCGATCGTCTCCTTCCTCGTCCGCGCCCCCGGGGGCCGCCACCTGCACCACGGCTTCGTGGTCGCGGTGCTCAACGACCTGTTCGGGGTGCAGGCCCGCGGCGGCTGCTCCTGCGCCGGCCCCTACGGGCACCGGCTGCTCGCCATCGACGACGACACCTCCGAGGCGCACGCGGCGCTGATCGCCGCCGGCTACGCCGGGGCGAAGCCGGGCTGGGTGCGGGTGAGCGTCAACTGGTTCACCAGCGACGAGGCGGTCGAGCACCTGGTGGAGGCCGTGGTCGCCGTGGCGCAGGAGGGGTGGCGGCTGCTGCCCCAGTACCGCTTCGACGAGCGCACCGGGGTGTGGGCGCACCGTGACGCCGCGCAGCTGCCCGTCGTGCGCCTCGGCCTGGACGGCGCGGCCCCGGCGGCGGAGCCGGCTCCCTCGCTGGTCGAGTGCCGGCGCCGGGCCCGCGCC
>CADCUY010000021.1 GCA_902806005.1 uncultured Quadrisphaera sp.
CGGGCGGGACCACCGGCGGCGGCGCGGGCGACGACACCGCGGCCGTGCGCGCGTGGGCCCGGGAGAACGGCCACCAGGTCAACGACCGCGGCCGCGTCTCCGGCACCGTCCTCGAGGCCTACCGGGCCGCGCACGCCTGACCCGTCGCCCGGCGGGGGCCGGTCGCGGCCCCCGGCGCTCCGCCGGGAGCGAACACGGGCCCTGCGGGGCCACCGGGGCCCTCCGGCGCGGAACAGCCGCCGGGGGGCCCTCGTTGTGCCGGGGGACGAGGCATCCCGTCCTCGAGAGCCCCCCGCCGCAGCCGAAGACCTCGGCCGCGGTCGGTGCTCGGCGATACGATCGCAGGGTCCGTGGGGCGCGGTGGCGGGAGACCTCATCGCCACGTCCCGCAGCCCACCGCTCGGAGGAGCGTTCCAGATGTTCGAGAGGTTCACCGACCGAGCTCGCCGCGTCGTCGTCCTGGCCCAGGAAGAGGCCCGGATGCTCAACCACAACTACATCGGCACCGAGCACATCCTGCTCGGGCTGATCCACGAGGGCGAGGGCGTCGCCGCCAAGGCGATGGAGTCCCTCGGCATCTCGCTCGACAGCGTGCGCGAGCAGGTGCAGGAGATCATCGGGCAGGGCCAGCAGGCGCCGTCCGGGCACATCCCCTTCACCCCGCGCGCCAAGAAGGTGCTCGAGCTGAGCCTGCGCGAGGCGCTGCAGCTCGGCCACAACTACATCGGCACCGAGCACATCCTCCTCGGCCTGATCCGCGAGGGCGAGGGCGTCGCCGCCCAGGTCCTGGTCAAGCTCGGCGCCGACCTGAACCGGGTGCGCCAGCAGGTGCTGCAGCTGCTCTCGGGCTACCAGGGCAAGGAGCCGGCGACCACCGGCGGCCCCACCGAGGGCACGCCCTCGGGCTCGCTGGTGCTCGACCAGTTCGGCCGCAACCTCACCCAGGCCGCCCGCGAGGGCAAGCTCGACCCGGTGATCGGGCGCGCCAAGGAGATCGAGCGCGTCATGCAGGTGCTCTCGCGGCGCACCAAGAACAACCCCGTCCTGATCGGCGAGCCCGGCGTCGGCAAGACCGCCGTCGTCGAGGGCCTGGCCCAGTCGGTCATCAAGGGCGAGGTCCCGGAGACCCTGAAGGACAAGCAGCTCTACACCCTCGACCTCGGCGCCCTGGTCGCCGGCTCGCGCTACCGCGGCGACTTCGAGGAGCGCCTGAAGAAGGTGCTCAAGGAGATCCGCACCCGCGGCGACATCATCCTGTTCATCGACGAGATCCACACCCTCGTCGGGGCCGGTGCGGCCGAGGGCGCGATCGACGCGGCGTCCATCCTCAAGCCGATGCTGGCCCGCGGCGAGCTCCAGACCATCGGGGCGACGACGCTGGACGAGTACCGCAAGTACATCGAGAAGGACCCGGCGCTGGAGCGGCGCTTCCAGCCGATCCAGGTGCACGAGCCCAACCTCGCCCACGCCATCGAGATCCTCAAGGGCCTGCGCGACCGCTACGAGGCCCACCACCGGGTCTCGATCACCGACGGCGCGCTCGTCGCCGCCGCGACGCTGGCCGACCGGTACGTCAACGACCGGTTCCTGCCCGACAAGGCGATCGACCTGATCGACGAGGCGGGCGCACGGCTGCGCATCCGGCGGATGACCGCGCCGCCGGACCTGCGCGAGTTCGACGAGAAGATCGCCGACGTGCGCCGCGAGAAGGAGTCCGCGATCGACGCGCAGGACTTCGAGAAGGCCGCGAACCTGCGCGACTCCGAGAAGAAGCTGCTCGGGGCGAAGGCGGAGCGCGAGAAGCAGTGGAAGGCCGGTGACATGGACGTCGTCGCCGAGGTCGACGAGGAGCTGATCGCCGAGGTGCTCGCGACGGCCACCGGCATCCCGCTGGTGCGCCTGACCGAGGAGGAGTCGGCCCGCCTGCTCAACATGGAGGGGGAGCTGCACAAGCGGGTCGTCGGCCAGGAGGCGGCCATCAAGTCGCTCTCCCAGGCGATCCGGCGCACCCGGGCCGGCCTGAAGGACCCGAAGCGCCCCGGTGGCTCGTTCATCTTCGCCGGGCCCACCGGCGTCGGGAAGACCGAGCTGGCCAAGGCCCTCGCCGAGTTCCTCTTCGGCGAGGAGGAGGCGCTGATCCAGCTCGACATGTCGGAGTTCTCCGAGAAGCACACCGTCTCGCGGCTGTTCGGCTCGCCCCCCGGCTACGTCGGGTACGAGGAGGGCGGCCAGCTGACCGAGAAGGTGCGGCGCAAGCCGTTCTCGGTGGTCCTCTTCGACGAGGTCGAGAAGGCCCACGCCGACATCTTCAACTCGCTGCTGCAGATCCTCGAGGACGGTCGCCTGACCGACTCGCAGGGGCGGATGGTCGACTTCAAGAACACCGTCATCATCATGACCACCAACCTCGGCACGCGGGACATCGCGAAGGGCCTCCAGCTCGGCTTCCAGGCCGGCGGCGACCTCTCCACGTCCTACGACCGCATGAAGGCCAAGGTCAACGACGAGCTGAAGACGCACTTCCGTCCCGAGTTCCTCAACCGCGTCGACGACGTCGTCGTCTTCCCGCAGCTCACCCAGGACGAGATCATCCAGATCGTCGACCTGATGGTGGCCAAGGTGGACGCGCGGATGAAGGACCGCGACATGGGTCTGGAGTTCACCCCGGCGGCCAAGGCGCTGCTGGCGGTGCGCGGCTACGACCCGGTGCTGGGCGCGCGGCCGCTGCGCCGCACGATCCAGCGCGAGATCGAGGACGCGCTGAGCGAGAAGATCCTCTACGGCGAGCTCACGGCCGGCGAGATCGTGCTGGTCGACGTCGAGGGCGAGGGCCCGAGCGCGGTCTTCACCTTCACCGGGACCCCGCGGACCGTCCTGCCGGACACCCCTCCGGTGGAGACCGTCGGCACCGTGGAGTGACCGCGCACTAGCGCGGGACACCACCAGCGGGCCCCCGCCCGGCCACTGCGCCGGGCGGGGGCCCGCTGCCGTCCCCGGCCCGGGCGGGGGGCGAGGATGGGGGCGTGATCTCCGTGCGCCGGGCGAGGACCTCCGACGTCCGGGCGATCCGGGCGCTGGTCGCGCCGCTGGCCGACGCCCGGGTGCTGGTGGCCAAGGAGGCGGTGGCGTACTACGAGTCGCTGCCCGACTTCCGGGTGGCCGAGGACGCCGGTGGCCGGGACGGCGCGGGGAGCCCCGGGCTGCT
>CADCUY010000022.1 GCA_902806005.1 uncultured Quadrisphaera sp.
CAGGCGCGGTTCGCGGGCAGCGACGGGTCGGTGTCGGGGGCCCCGGCGAAGGGCCCGTCCACCGGTCGGAGGCCGGCGGCGCGCTCGCGGGCGCGGTCCTGGGTGCGCCGGGGCTCGGCGGGAGTGGCCCAGCGGTCGCGCACCGAGTCGCGGAACCGCTGCTCCTGCTCCTCCAGCGGGCTCGGCCCGGCGGCGGGCTCGGTGCCGGACGAGGGGCTCTCGGGGGTGAACAGCGCGTGCAGGTAGTTCTGCGGGGCGGCGTTCTCCTCCAGCCGGCGCACCAGGTACGAGACCGCGACGTCGAAGTCGCCGGGCCGCACCACCGGGGTGTAGAGCACCAGCCGGCCGACGTCGGCGCGCACCGCGCGCGCCTGGGCGGGCGCCATCCCCTGCAGCATCTCGACGTCGAGGGCGTCCTCGACGCCGCGGGCGGCGGCGAGCAGGTGGGCCAGGGCGACGTCGGGGAGGTTGTGGCTGGCCACCCCGATCCGCAGCGAGCCGGCCCGCTCCGGGCGCAGGGCGGCGTCGAGCAGCCGGACGTAGTTCGCGTCGACGTCGGCCTTGGTGGTGTACGGCGCCTGGGGCCAGTCGTGCAGCTCGGCGTCGACCCGCTCCATCGCCAGGTTCGCGCCCTTGACCAGCCGCACCTTGATCGGCGCCCCGCCCGCGGCGGTGCGCTCGGCGGCGAAGGCGGCGAGGTGCTCGAGCGCGGCGAGGGCGTCGGGCAGGTAGCCCTGCAGCACGATCCCGGCCTGCAGGTCGTGCAGCTCGGGGCGCGAGAGCAGCGCGGTGAAGACCTCGACCGTGAGGTGGAGGTCCTCGTAGGCCTCCATGTCGAGGTTGACGAAGACGTGGGGGGTGCGCGCCGCCGCGGCGGCGTAGAGCGGCAGGAGGCGGCGCACGAGGCGCTCGCGGCTGCCGTCCTCGTCCCAGGGGTTCAGCTGGCTGGCCACGGACGAGGCCTTGACCGAGACGTAGTCGACGTCGTCGCGCTGCAGCAGGGCCAGGGTGGCGGCCAGGCGCCGGTCGGCCTCGGCCTCGCCGAGCACGGCCTCGCCGAGGAGGTTCAGGTTGAGCTGGAAGCCCTGGGCGCGGGCCGCGGCCAGGTGGCGGGCCAGCCGCCGCCCGCCGGCGTCCTGCACCAGGTGGCCGACGAGCTGGCGCAGCCGGCGGCGGGCCAGCGGCACGACCACCCGCGGGGCCAGGGGGGCGACCAGGGCGCCGGCGGTCATCATCGCCCGGTCCAGGGGCCCGAGGAACGCCGGCACGGGCACCGCGTGGGGGTCGGCGCCGGGCCGGGCCAGGCGCACGAGCTCGCGGGCGGCGACGGCGTCGTCCGCGGGGCGGGCGACCCGGTCGACGAAGCGCAGGGTGAACTCCACCCCGTCGCGGTCGTGCACCAGGGCGGCGAGGCGGCCGGTGCTCCTCTTCTCGGCGGGGCTCTCGCCGGCGGCGGTGGCCTCCACCCAGGAGCGGGCCAGGGCCAGCGCCGGCTCGACGAGCGCGGCGACGTCGTCGCCGGCGCGGCCGGGCGCGGGGGGCTCGGCGGCGGGCGTCCCGAGGGGAGCGGTGAGGGCCATGGCCCGAGTCTGCGCCGCCCGCCGGTGCCGCGTCTTGTACCTTCCGCGGCGTGCGGGCGGCCAGGGAGCACACGGGGGCGGCCGCGCTGGGGGCGGCGGCGCTCGAGCTGCTGGGCGGGCTCTCCAGCGTGATGTTCTGCGTCAAGGACGCCTCCGGGCGCTACCTGGAGGTCAACGACGCCTTCGTCCGCCGGGCGCGCGCCCGCTCGCGCGCGGCGGTGGTGGGCCGGACGGCGCGCGAGCTGTTCGTGCCCGCCCTCGCCGAGCGCTACGAGCAGCAGGACGCGGCGGTGCTGGCCACGCGGCGGCCGCTGCGCGACGAGCTGGAGCTCATCCGCGGCCGCGGCGGCGCGCCCGGGTGGTACCTGACGACCAAGCTGCCCGTGGTGGACGGCGACGACGTCGTGGGCCTGGTCGTCGTCTCGGAGGACCTGCGGGCCGCCGACGAGGACGACCCGGCGCTGCGCGCGCTGGCCGCGGCCGTGGAGCTGGTGCACCGCCGCCTCGCCGACCCGCCCCGGACGGCGGAGCTGGCGGCCGCGGCGGGCTGCTCGCCCGAGGCGCTGGCGCGGCGCAGCCGGCGGGTCTTCGGCCTCTCACCGGGGCAGCTGGTGCTCCGGGCGCGCATCGACCACGCCCGCGCGCTGCTGGCCGGCAGCGACGTCCCGCTCAGCGAGGTGGCGACCGCCTGCGGCTTCTACGACCAGCCGGCGTTCTCGCGGCAGTTCGCGCGCCTGGCCGGCGAGACCCCCGGGCAGTACCGGAGGCGCGCCCGGCGCTGACCGCCGCGCGCGCGGGCAGCGCTCCTGACCGCACGTCCCCGGGAGGATGCGCTCCACCACGCTCGAGAAGAGCACTTCCCCGGGAGGATGCGCTCCACCACGCTCGAGGGGAGCACTTCCCCGGGAGGATGCGCGGAAGGGCCGGGTCGGTCCTCCCACGGCGCCGCTGCCTCAGTGACCGGCCTCGTGCCAGGAGCTGCCCGCGCCCACGGAGACCTCGAGCGGCACCGACAGCTCCGCGGCGCTGCCCATCTGGTCGCGCAGCAGCGCCTCGACGGCGTCGCGCTCGCCCGGTGCCACCTCGACGACGAGCTCGTCGTGCACCTGCAGCAGCATCCGCGAGCCCAGGCCGCCCTCGCGCAGCGCGCGGTCGACGCCGAGCATGGCCACCTTGATGACGTCGGCGGCCGAGCCCTGGATCGGGGCGTTCAGCGCCATCCGCTCGGCGATGTCGCGGCGCTGGCGGTTGTCGCTGGTGAGGTCGGGCAGGTACCGGCGCCGGCCCATGATCGTCTCGGTGTAGCCCGTGGTCCGGGCCTCCTCGACGACGCCGCGCAGGTAGTCGCGCACCCCGCCGAAGCGGTCGAAGTACTCGTCCATCAGCCCGCGCGCCTCCTCGACGGCGATGTCGAGCTGGCGGGACAGCCCGAAGGCGCTGAGCCCGTAGGCCAGCCCGTACGACATCGCCTTGATCTTGGCCCGCATCTCGCCGGTCACCTCCTCGGGTGGCACCCGGAAGACGCGCGAGCCCACGAACCGGTGCAGGTCCTCCCCCGAGCGGAAGGCCTCGATGAGGCCCTCGTCGCCCGAGAGGTGGGCCATGATCCGCATCTCGATCTGGCTGTAGTCGGCGGTGAGCAGCAGCTCGTAGCCCGCGCCGACGACGAAGGCCTCGCGGATCTGCCGGCCCTCGGCGGTGCGGATGGGGATGTTCTGCAGGTTCGGGTCGGTGGAGCTGAGCCGGCCCGTGGCGGCGATGGTCTGCTGGTAGGTGGTGTGGATCCGGCCGTCGTCGCCGACGGTCTTCAGCAGCCCCTCGACGGTCTGGCGCAGCCGCGAGGCGTCGCGGTGGCGCAGCAGGTGCTCCAGGAACGGGTGCCCGGTCTTGACGTGCAGGTCGGCGAGGGCGTCGGCGTCCGTCGTCCACCCGGTCTTGATCTTCTTGGTCTTGGGCATCTGCAGCTCGTCGAAGAGCACCTCCTGCAGCTGCTTGGGCGAGCCGAGGTTCACCGTGCGGCCGATGACGTCGTACGCCGCCTGCGCCGAGGTGGCGACGCCCTCGGCGAACTCCGCCTCGAGCCGCTCCAGCCGCCCGCGGTCGGCGGCGATGCCGACCTCCTCCATCCGGGCCAGCACCGGCACCAGGGGCAGCTCGAGGGCGCGCATCAGCTGCTCGCCGCCGCGCTCGAGCACCTGCTGCCCCAGCACGCCCGAGAGCTCGAGCACCGCGGCCGCGCGCACCGCGGCCAGGTCGCCGGCGGCCCGGTCGGCGCTGGCGGCGGCGTCCTCCGCGTCGCCGTCCGCCCCGTCACCGTCCGCGCCGGCGTCGGCGGCGCCGCTGGTGTCGAGGGTCAGCTGGCCGGAGGCCGCGACCGGGGTGGCGCCCTCGGCGCGCAGCTCGCGCTGCAGGTAGCGCACGGCCAGGTCGGAGAGGTCGTAGCTGCGCTGGTCGGGCCGGCACAGGTACGCCGCGAGGGCCGTGTCGTCGGCGAGGCCCGCCAGCGGCAGCCCGCGCCCGGCGAGGGCGTGCAGCGGCCCCTTCGCGTCGTGCAGCACCTTGGGCCGCTCGGGGTCGGCCAGCCACGCGGCCAGCGCGCGCTCGGCCTCCGGCTCGATGGTGCGCAGGTCGACGTGGGCGGCGGAGGCGACCCCGCCGGCGTCGGAGGCCAGGCCCAGGCCGGTGGCGTCGCCGCTGCCCGCCGCCCAGGAGCCGACCACCGAGACGCCGGTGAGCAGCGCGGCGCGGTCGGCCAGCCACGCGGCGAGCTGGCCGCCGACCGGGCGCTCGACGACCAGGTCGAAGCCGCCCTCCGCCTCGGGCTCGGCGCTGGTCAGGGTGGCGAACAGCCGGTCGCGGAGCACCCGGAACTCCAGGCCGTCGAAGACCCGGTGCACCAGCTCGCGGTCCCAGGGGCGCAGGGCCAGGTCGTCGATGGTCAGGGGCAGCTCGAGGTCGTCGACCAGCGCGTTCAGCCGCCGGTTGCGCAGCACCTGCTCGAGGTGGTCGCGCAGGGACTGCCCGGCCTTGCCCGGCAGCGCGTCGACGTGGGCGACGAGGCCGGTGAGGTCGCCGTTGGCGGTCAGCCACTTCGCGGCGGTCTTGGGGCCCACGCCGGGCACGCCCGGCAGGTTGTCGCTGCTCTCGCCGACCAGCGCGGCCAGGTCGGGGTAGCGCTCGGGCCGGACGCCGTACTTCTCCTCCACCGCGTCGGGGCCCATCCGCACCAGGTCGGAGACCCCCTTGCGGGGGTAGAGCACCGTGACCGCCTCGCCGACCAGCTGGAACGCGTCGCGGTCGCCGGTGCTGATCAGCACCTCCATGCCCTGCGCGACCGCCTGGCGGGTGGCCGAGGCGATGACGTCGTCGGCCTCGTAGCCCTCGCGCTGCAGGGTGGGCACCGCGAGCGCGGCGAGCACCTCGCGGATCAGCTCGACCTGGCCCGCGAACTCGCTCGGCGTCGTGGCCCGACCCGCCTTGTACTCGGGGTACTCCGTGGTGCGGAAGGTCGACTTCGAGATGTCGAAGGCCACGGCCAGGTGGGTGGGCGCCTCGTCGCGCAGGAGGTTGATGAGCATCGAGGTGAAGCCGTAGACGGCGTTGGTGACCTGCCCGGTGGTGGTGGAGAAGTTCTCCACCGGCAGGGCGAAGAACGCCCGGTAGGCCATCGAGTGGCCGTCGATCAGCAGCAGCCGGGGCCGGGGGCCCTCCGCGGTGCCGGGCGCGGCGGGCAGCGGTGCGGTCGTGCTCACGGCTGGCAGCCTAGGCCGGGTGACCGACAGCCCAGCCAGCCCAGGCCCCGCAGGACCCGTCCGGACGAACCCCGTGCTGCGGACGGCGGGCACGCTGGTCGAGCGGATGGGCATCGAGCTGGTCGAGGCCGCTCCCGAGCGCCTGGTGGCCACGATGCCGGTGGCGGGCAACACCCAGCCCTACGGGCTGCTGCACGGCGGGGCGTCGGTGGTGCTCGCCGAGACCCTGGGGTCGGTGGGCGCGGCCCTGCACGCGGGGCCCGACCGCGTGGCCGTGGGCGTGGACGTCAACGCCACCCACCACCGGGCCGTCCGGGAGGGGACCGTCACCGGCACCGCGGAGCCGCTGCACCTGGGGCGCACCACGGCCAGCTACCAGGTCGTCGTCACCGACGAGGCGGGCCGGCGGGTGTGCACCGCGCGCATCACGTCCCAGCTGCGCGACGCTCCACCCCGGTGAGCAGCTGACGGCGGCGCCGGGCGACCAGCTGGTCCAGCGCGGTGCGCCGCCGGGGGTCCGCGGCGGCTCCCGCGCCGGCCCCGGAGCCCAGCAGCCGCCGCTGGAGGCGGCCGACGTCGGCGGTGCGCAGGGTCACCGCCGGGCCGAAGCCGAGGCGGGCCAGGAAGCGGTGCACCTCGCGCCCCGACGGCGAGCCCGCCGGGACGGCGCAGGCCAGGTCGTCGACGCCGAGCCTCTCGGCGGTGCGCGCGGCGGCGGCCAGCAGGGAGCGGGCCACCCCGCGGCGGCGCCACTCGGGGTCGACCCACAGCTGCTCGACGTGGACGGCGCCGCCCGGGCGCAGCGCCACCACCTCGGTCAGGCGCAGCACCAGCACGCCGACGACCTGCTCGGCGCCGCACCCGGCGTCGACGACGCCCAGCTGCACCTCGACGTCGTGCCGGGCCAGGGCGGCGGTCAGGCGGGGCCGCAGGCCGGTGACGGCGTGGGCGGGGTAGAGCCGGGCGTGGAGGGCGGCCAGGACCTCCGCGTCGGAGGGCAGTGCGCGGCGCACGACGACCGGGCTGCGGGCCACCTCGGCACCTCCTGACGCCTCTGCGGCGGGCGGGCTCCCACCAGGGCTGCGGCGGGCCGCCTAGGGTGGCCCGTCGCTCCGGAGGCTAGCGCTCGGGGCTCCGGCGCGCCGACGACGCGCCGGGAGCGTGCGGGCGGAGGGTGCGGGCGTGACGCTGTTCCCCGGGGCCGGCACGGTCCTCAACGTCGTGACGGTGCTGGCCGGCGCGGGGATCGGGCTCACCGTCGGCCGGCGGATGCCGGAGCGCACCCGCGCCGCCCTGCTCGCCGGGCTGGGCCTGGTGACCCTGCTGTTCGCGGCCACCTCCGCCGCGGCCGTGGCCGACCCCGTGCTCTCCGCGGCGGTGGGCGCGCCCACCCTGGTGGTGCTGGGCGCGGTGGTGCTCGGCGGGCTGGCCGGCTCGCTGCTGCGGCTGGAGGAGCGCCTCGAGCGGCTGGCCGGGGCGGTGGCCCGCACCACCGCCCGCGGCGGCGCGGCGGGCGGCGGCGCGGACGGCCTCGAGGACCACGCGCTGGCCGCGGCCCGGTCGCGCTCCGCCGACGGGTTCCTCACCGCCTCGCTGGTCTTCTGCGTCGGGCCCCTGACCGTGCTCGGCTCCCTCTCCGACGGGCTCGGCCGCGGCATCGACCAGCTGGCGCTCAAGGCGTGCCTGGACGGCGTCGCGGCGGTCGCCTTCGCCGCCTCGCTGGGCCCGGGCGTCGCCGCCGCGGCGGTGACCGTGGCCGTGGTCCAGGGGGCGCTGACGCTCGTGGGGGTCGTGGTCGGCGACGTGCTGCCCGAGGCCCACGTGCTCGCGCTGACCGCGACCGGGGGGCTGCTGCTGGTCGGCACGGGGCTGCGCCTGCTGGGGGTGGCCCGGGTGCCGGTCGCCGACCTGCTGCCCGCGCTGGTGGCCGCCCCGCTGGTGGTGCAGGCCGTGGTCACGCTGCGCTGACCTCCGGCGCCGCGCGAGGTGCGCCGACGGCGGATCGGTGCGGCCCTGAGCCCGCGGCACCCTCCGGTGCCCTACTGTTCACCCGCTGGTCGGGGCTCCCGGCGCGCCCCGCGCCCGGTCGACCCCGCCCGGCGGGCGGCCCGAGCAGCGTCGCCGGACCGACAGATCGGAGGTGCCCGTGCGCCACGCCATCACCCGCACGCTGGGACTCCTCGTGGTGGCCGCCTCGATGGCGGTCGCGAGCCCGGCCGCCGCCGCTGTGGCCCCCGCGCTGGCCGCAGCACCCGCGCTGGCCGCAGCCCCGGCCCAGCCCAGCGACTCGCCGTCGCCCGGGCTGACGCCCGGGGCCTCGCCGAGCGAGGCCGCCCCCGCACCGGGCGGAGCGAGCGGCGACGTCATCCGGGCGCGCGTGCGCACCGGGGACGGCGAGGACGTCGCCGGGGTCACCGTCACCGTGCTGCAGGGCGGCGACGACGTCGTCACCGCCGAGACCGACGACGCGGGCACGGCCGAGCTGCCCCTGCCCGGACCCGGCGCCTACGAGGTCCAGATCGACGTCGACAGCCTCCCCGACGACGTCGCCGACCTCGAGCCGCGCACGAACCCCATCGTGACGACCGTGGACGAGGGCAGCCCCCGCACCGTCGCCTTCCGCCTCGAGCCCGCGGGCACCGTCGCGCCCCAGGCCGGGGCGGCGGTCGGCGCCGACCAGGTCGTCCAGCTGTTCGTCAACGGCCTGCGCTTCGGCCTGATCATCGCGATGGCGGCGATCGGCATCTCGCTGATCTTCGGCACCACCGGGCTGACCAACTTCGCGCACGGCGAGCTGGTCACCTTCGGTGCGATGGCCGGCTTCTTCTTCAACGTGGTCCTCGGGCTGCCGTTCTTCCTGGCCGCCGCGCTGGCCCTGGTGCTCAGCGGCGCCTTCGGCTACCTCAACGACCGGGCGCTGTGGGGCCCGCTGCGCCGTCGCGGCACCGGTCTGATCGCCATGATGATCGTCTCGATCGGCCTCGGCTTCCTGCTGCGCTACCTGTTCCTCTTCTACTTCGGCGGCTCCAGCCAGGCCTTCGCCGCCTACCAGGCGCAGGCCGGCCTCGAGATCGGGCCCGTCCTCCTGCGGCCGATCGACCTGGTCAGCATGGCGCTGTCGGTCGTCGTCCTCGTGGTGGTCGGGGTCGCGCTGGTCCGCACGCAGCTGGGCAAGGCCACGCGCGCCGTCTCGGACAACCCGGCCCTGGCGTCGGCGTCGGGGATCGACGTCGACCGGGTGATCCGCACGGTGTGGGTCGCCGGCGCCGCCCTGGCCGGACTCGCGGGCATCCTGCTCGGCACGTCGTCGGGCATCAACTACCAGATGGGCTTCCAGATCCTGCTGCTCGCCTTCGCGGCGGTGACCCTCGGCGGCCTCGGGACGGCGTTCGGCGCGCTGGTCGGGAGCCTCATCGTCGGGGTCTTCATCGAGGTGAGCACCATCGTGGTGCCCACGGAGCTGAAGAACGTCGGAGCCCTGGTCATCCTGATCCTGATCCTGCTCGTGCGGCCCCAGGGCATCCTCGGCCGCGCGCAGCGGGTCGGCTGAGAGAGGACGTCGTCATGGACTGGGGAGCGATCCTCGGCAACGCCGCCGCCGCCGCCATCGGGGTGCAGACGCTGGTGTACGCGCTGGCCGGCATCGGCCTCAACGTGCAGTTCGGCTACGCGGGACTGCTGAACTTCGGCCAGGCGGCCTTCGCCGCGATCGGCGCCTACGGCATCGCGAGCATCGTCGCCATCGCGGGCCTGCCGCTGTGGCTCGGCGTGATCGTCGGCCTCGTGGGGGCCGGGCTGTTCGCCCTGCTCCTCGGCGTCCCGACGCTCCGGCTGCGCGCCGACTACCTCGCCATCGCCACGATCGCCGCCGGTGAGATCGTCCGGCTGCTGCTCCGCTCGACGACGCTGCGCGAGTACACCGGCGGCTCGGGCGGCATCAACGGCTTCTCCGGCGACTTCTACGCCCTGAACCCCCTGCCGCCCGGCGACGACTACGGCTTCGGGCCGTGGACCTACACCGAGCGCGGCGCGTGGATCCTCCTCGTGGGCTGGACGCTGGTCGCGATCTGCTGCCTCCTCACGTGGGCGCTGATGCGCTCGCCCTGGGGCCGCGTGCTCAAGGGGATCCGCGAGGACGAGGACGCCGTCCGGGCCCTCGGCAAGAACGCCTACGGCTACAAGATGCAGGCCCTGGTGATCGGCGGCCTGATCGGCGCCCTCGCCGGCTTCATCGGCGCGCTGGCCAGCGGCTCGGTGCAGGCCGACCTGTACGGCACCCCGCTGACCTTCTTCACCTACACCGTCCTGCTGCTCGGCGGAGCGGCCCGCGTCTTCGGCCCCGTGGTCGGTGCGGCGATCTTCTGGGTCGTGCTCTCGCTGACCGACAACGTGCTCGGCCAGCTCATCCAGAACGGCCTGATGCCGACCTGGATCATGGACTCCACCCAGGCGGGCCAGGTGCGCTTCATGCTCGTGGGCATCGCCCTGATGCTCTTGATGATCTTCCGCCCGCAGGGGATCTTCGGCGACCGGAGGGAGCTGGCACTCGATGCCCGCTGAGAGGATGACCGAGCCCGTCGTGCCGGCGGGGCACGACGGCGCGACCGACGTCACGCCCGCGGACGGCGGTGCCGCGAGCCCGCGCACCGACCGGCGGGCCGCCGCCACGGCGGCGCTCGCCGACGTCCCGCGCGTGCCGGGGGCCCCGAAGCCCGACCCGATCCTCGTGGCCGACGGCGTGGTCCGCCGGTTCGGGGGCCTGACGGCGGTCGACGTCGCGCACGTGGAGATCCAGCGCGGGGCGATCACCGCCCTGATCGGGCCCAACGGCGCCGGCAAGACCACCTTCTTCAACCTGCTGACCGGCTTC
>CADCUY010000023.1 GCA_902806005.1 uncultured Quadrisphaera sp.
CCGCCGCGCCTCGGCCGGGTCGGCGACGGCGAGCGCCAGCGCGTCGGCCAGGTCGGCGACGTAGCGCTCGGGGTCAACGGGCGCGCCCGTGCCGTCGGCGACCTGCTCGATCGGCACCAGCCACCCGGTCTCGCCGTCGACCACCACCTCGGGGATGCCGCCGGTGGCGGTGCCGACCACGGCCGCGCCGCACGCCATCGCCTCGAGGTTGACGATGCCCAGCGGCTCGTACACCGACGGGCAGACGAAGACGGTGGCGGCGCTGAGCACCCGGCACAGCTCGGTGCGCGTGAGCATCCGGTCCAGGTGCACCACCCCGGAGCGGGTGGCCCGCAGGTCGGCGACCAGCCCGGCGACCTCCGCGGCGATCTCGGGGGTGTCGGGCGCGCCGGCGCAGAGCACCAGCTGGACGCCGTCGGGCAGCCGCGCGGCGGCGCGCAGCAGGTGCGGCAGGCCCTTCTGGCGGGTGATCCGCCCGACGAAGACCACGCTGGGCCGGTCGGGGTCGATCCCGAGGGCGCGCACGGCGTCGGGCGCCTCGTCGCGCTGCCACCCCGCCGCGTCGATGCCGTTGTGGACCACGTGCACCCGGTCGGGGTCGACGTCGGGGTAGGCGCCGAGGATGTCGCGGCGCATGCCCGCGCTGACGGCGACCACCGCCGCGGCCCCCAGGTACGCGGTGCGCTCGGCCCAGGAGGACAGGGCGTAGCCGCCGCCGAGCTGCTCGGCCTTCCACGGCCGCAGCGGCTCGAGGCTGTGGGCGCTGAGCACGTGCGGCACCCCGTGCAGCAGCCCCCCGACGTGCCCGGCGAGGTTGGCGTACCAGGTGTGGGAGTGCAGCAGGTCGGCGCCGGCGACGTCGGCGGCCATCGCCAGGTCGACGCCGAGCACCCGCAGCGCCGCGTTGGCGCCCTCGAGGCCCGCGGGGTCGGCGTAGGCGGTGGTGCCGGGCTCGTCGCGCGGCTCCCCGAAGCACCGCACCCGCACGTCCAGCGGCCCGTCCTCGCCCGCGGGCCGGGCCCGCAGCACCCGCACCAGCTCGGCGACGTGCACGCCGGCGCCCCCGTAGACGGCCGGGGGGTACTCGCGGGTGAGGACGTCGACGCGCATCCCGCGCACGCTAGACCCCGCGATCGCGCCCCGACCAGCGGCGTTCCGCCGCACCGAGCAGCGGAGCACCCGTTGTTGACCACGGTGCCCGGGCCTAGGGTCGCGGCATGGCAGTCCGGAGCGGTGCCCCCAAGGTCCTGGCGATCGTCCTGGCTGGTGGTGAGGGCAAGCGGCTGATGCCGCTGACCGCCGACCGGGCCAAGCCGGCCGTGCCCTTCGGCGGGAACTACCGCCTGATCGACTTCGCCCTGAGCAACCTGGTGAACGCCCGCTACCTGAAGGTCGTGGTGCTCACCCAGTACAAGAGCCACAGCCTCGACCGGCACGTGACGCTGACCTGGCGGATGTCGACGATGCTCGGCAACTACGTCACCCCCGTGCCCGCGCAGCAGCGCCTGGGCCCGCAGTGGTACCGCGGCAGCGCCGACGCGATCTACCAGAGCATGAACCTCATCAACGACGAGCGGCCCGACATCATCGTCGTCGTCGGCGCCGACCACGTGTACCGGATGGACTTCTCCCAGATGGTCGACGCGCACGTGGAGTCGGGCCTGCCGTGCACCGTGGCCGCGATCCGCCAGCCGATCGCGCTGGCCGACCAGTTCGGCGTCATCGCCACCGACGCCGCCGCGCCGGGGCGGATCGCCGCGTTCCTGGAGAAGCCGACCGACGCCGTCGGGCTGGCCGACTCCCCCGGCGAGGTGCTCGCCTCGATGGGCAACTACGTCTTCACCGCCGACGCGCTGGTCGACGCGGTCACCCAGGACGCGCACGCCGAGGGCTCGCGCCACGACATGGGCGGCGACATCGTGCCGTGGTTCGTCGGGCGCGGGCAGGCCGGCGTCTACGACTTCAAGGACAACGTCGTGCCCGGCTCCACCCCCCGCGACGCCGCGTACTGGCGCGACGTCGGCACCCTGGACTCGTACTACGACGCCAACATGGACCTGATCTCGGTCGAGCCCGTGTTCAACCTCTACAACAGCGCCTGGCCGATCCTCTCCCAGCAGCCCCCGCTGCCCCCGGCGAAGTTCGTCCACGGCTGGCAGGGCCGGGTCGGGCACGCGATCAACTCCGTGGTCGGCCCCGGCACCGTGGTCTCCGGCGGGCTGGTGGAGAACTCGGTGCTGGCCTCCAACGTGCGGGTGCACTCGTGGGCGTCGGTGCGCGGATCGGTGCTGATGGACGGCGTGGACGTCGGGCGGCACGCGGTGGTGCACCGGGCGATCCTCGACAAGAACGTGCAGGTGCCGCAGGGCGTGCAGATCGGGGTCGACCCCGAGGAGGACCGCCGCCGCGGCCTCACGGTGACCGCGTCGGGCATCACCGTGGTCGGCAAGGGCCAGGTGATCCCGCCGGCCGGGCACTACGCGCTGCCCGACCCGGAGACCGCGGCCTCCATCGCCCCGGCGGGCGCGGGTGCGTGATCACCCCCGGCGCCGGGCGGCCGTAGTCTGCGCGGGGTGAGCGAGCAGGGCAGTGAGCAGCCGACCCGGCCCATCCGGGTCGGGGTGCAGATCGAGCAGCAGCACGCCGAGTACGACCGGATCCGGCGCGCCGTCGCGGCCGCCGAGGAGCTCGGCGTCGACGTGGTCTTCAACTGGGACCACTTCTTCCCCCTGCGCGGCGAGCCCGAGGGGCTGCACTACGAGTGCTGGACCATGCTCGGCGCCTGGGCCGAGGCCACCGAGCGCGTGGAGATCGGCGCCCTGGTCACCTGCAACAGCTACCGCAACCCCGAGCTGCTGGCCGACATGGCCCGCACCGTCGACCACGTCAGCGGCGGCCGGCTCGTGCTCGGCATCGGCTCGGGCTGGTTCGAGAAGGACTACGACGAGTACGGCTACGAGTTCGGCACCGCCGGCCAGCGCCTGGACGCCCTCGGCGAGGCCCTGCCGCGGATCGAGGCGCGGTGGGCGAAGCTCAACCCCGCCCCCGTGCGCGACATCCCCGTGCTGATCGGCGGCGGCGGGGAGAGGAAGACGCTGCGGATGGTCGGCGCGCACGCCGACGTGTGGCACTCCTTCGGCGACGGGGAGACGTTCACGCGCAAGAGCGCGATCCTCGACGACTGGTGCCGCCAGGCCGGGCGCGAGCCCTCCGCGGTGGAGCGCTCGATCGGCGTCGAGGGCGACCCGGCGACGGTCGGCGACGACCTGCACGCGCGCGGGGCCACCTTCTTCACCGTCGGCACCGGGGGCCCCGGCTACGACCTCGGGCCGCTGCGCGACTGGCTGGCCTGGCGCGACGAGCGGAACGCGCGCTGACCCGCGCGCAGCCGGTGCGGCCCGGCGTGCCGCTGGTGCCCGGGCCCGCCGGGGCCGCGACGAGCGCCCGGCCGACGCTGCTGGCCACCCTGACCGGGCCCGACCGCCCCGGGGTGACGGCCGCCGTGTTCGGGGCGCTCGACGGCACCGGGGCGCAGGTGCTCGACGTCCAGCAGCTGGTGGTGCGCGGCCACCTGACCCTGGCGCTGCTGACCAGCCTCGAGGGCGACGCCGCCGGCACCGCGGAGGTGGCGGCGCTCAGCGGCGCCGCGGCCGCCCTGGGCCTGGCCCTGACCACCTCGGTCGACGCCCTGGAGGTGCGCCGCGAGGGCCGACGGGTGCACGTGACCGTGCTGGCCGACCGGCTGGCGCCCGCGGCGCTGGCCGGGGTGAGCGCGGCCGTCGCCGCCACGGGCGCGAACATCGACCGGATCCGCCAGCTGTCGCGCACCCCGGTCGGCAGCGTGGAGATGGACGTCTCCGGCGCCGACCCCGAGCAGCTGCGCCGCACGCTCGCCGCCCGCTCGGCGGAGCTCGGCGTCGACGTCGCCGTCTCCCCCGCCGGGCTGGCCCGCCACGGGCGCCGGCTGGTGGTGCTCGACGTCGACTCGACCCTGATCCAGGACGAGGTGATCGAGCTGCTCGCCGCGCACGCCGGCCGGGCCGACGAGGTGGCCGCCGTGACCGAGCGCGCGATGGCCGGGGAGCTGGACTTCACGGCGTCCCTGCACGAGCGGGTCGCCGTCCTGGCCGGGCTCGACGCGGCGGTGCTCGAGCAGGTGCGCGGCGCCGTCCGGCTGACCCCCGGCGCCCAGACCCTGTGCCGGGTGCTGCGCCACCTCGGCTTCACCCTCGGCGTGGTCTCCGGCGGGTTCGTCGAGGTGGTCGAGCCCCTGGCCCGCGACCTGGGCATCACGCACGTGCGCGCCAACGGCCTGGAGGTCGCCGAGGGGAGGCTGACGGGGCGGGTGCGGGGACCGGTGGTCGACCGGGCGGCCAAGGCCCTGGCGCTGGCGGAGTTCGCCGCCGCCGAGGGCCTGCCGATGGAGCGCACCGTCGCCGTCGGGGACGGCGCCAACGACCTCGACATGCTGGCCGCCGCGGGCCTGGGCATCGCCTTCAACGCCAAGCCGCTGGTGCGCAGCCGCGCCGACACGGCGCTGTCGGCGCCCTACCTCGACAGCGTGCTGTACCTGCTCGGCATCACTCGCGAGGAGGTCGAGGAGTCCCTGGGGGCGCCCGACCGGTGAGGACTCAGGCCGGCTGCGCGGGCTGGTCCTGCTGCGCGGGCTCGCGGACCTCGATCACCCGGTGCGGCACGACGACCACCGGGCAGGCGGCCTCGCGCACCAGCCGGCCGCTGACCGAGCCGAGCACGGCGGCGCCCAGCCCGCGGCGCCCGTGGGAGCCCACGAAGAGCAGGCCCGCGCTCGCCGACTGCTCGGTGAGCACCGCGGCCGCCTCGCCGCTGTGCACGGCCAGGCACTCGACGCCGTCGGCCTGGCCGCCGAGCACCTCGCGCACCGCGGCGACCAGCCGCCGGTGCGCCACCTCGGCCAGCTCGGCCTCCGAGGGCACCTCGCCCTGGGCCTGGCCGCGGTGGGCCTCCGCCCACACGTCGCGCAGGCCCCAGCACGAGACGACGCGCAGCGAGCTGCCGGTGCGGGCCGCGAGCTCGCCCGCCCACTGCAGGGCCACCCGCGAGCCCTCGGTGGCGTCGAACCCCACGACGAAGGAGCCCAGGCCCGCCTGCGGGGGCCGCTCGGCCGCGGTCGTCAGCTCGTCGCTCGTGGTCATCGCCGACCGTCCCCTCGTGCCCGCTCCCGGGGGCCCTGGTGGCCGCCGCGCGGGGGCCCTAGCCTGTCAGAGGTGACCGCCCCACCGTCGCTGCCGTTCACCCGTCGGCGCGAGCGCGACCCCCGGCTGCCGCCGGGCCAGTACGACGTGGGCAGGGACTACCCGGTGCTGACCGCCGAGGCCACGCCGAACATCGAGGCGTCGACGTGGAGCTTCCGGGTCGACGGGCTGGTGGCGGCGCCGCGCACGTGGAGCTGGGACGACGTCCACGCCCTGCCCGGCGAGACCTGGCAGGGCGACATCCACTGCGTGACGACGTGGTCCAAGCTCGGCACGAGCTTCACCGGCGTCTCCCTCGACACCCTGCTGGCCGAGGTCGACGTCGACCCGGCCGCCACGCACGTCGTCGCGTGGTCGCACAGCGGGTACACCACCAACCTCCCGCTGGCCGACGTCACCGGGGCGAAGGCCTGGCTGGTGTGGGAGCACGAGGGCAAGCCGCTGACCACCGAGCACGGCGGGCCCGTGCGGATGCTCGTGCCTCACCTGTACTTCTGGAAGAGCGCCAAGTGGGTCGCCGGGCTGCGCCTGCTCGACCACGACGAGCCCGGGTTCTGGGAGCGCAACGGCTACCACGAGCGCGGCGACCCGTGGCGGGAGCAGCGCTACGACGGTGACTGACGGCCAGCCCGACCTGCCGCCGCTGCCCACCCTCGACGCGCCGCTGCGCCGCCCCCCGGCCGGCGGGGCGCGGCGCGAGTGGCAGAGCGCCCGGGTGGTCGCCGTGCGCCGGGAGACCGACCGGACGGCGACGTTCCGGCTGGCGCTGCCGACCTGGCACCCGCACCTGCCCGGGCAGCACTACGTGGTGCGCCTGGTCGCGCCCGACGGGTACCGCGCCGAGCGCTCGTACTCGGTGGCCAGCCCGCCGGAGGACGCCGGGCACGTGGAGCTGACCGTGGAGCGGCTGGCCGACGGCGAGGTCTCGTCGTACCTGCACGACGGGGTGCGGGTGGGCGACGCGCTGGAGGTGCGCGGGCCGTTCGGCGGGTGGTTCGTCTGGCGCGGCGACGCCCCGGCGCTCCTGGTCGGCGGCGGCTCGGGGGTGGTGCCGCTGGTGGCGATGCTGCGCCACGCCCGCGCGGCGGGGGTGGCCGTGCCGCTGCGGCTGGTGGTCTCGGCGCGCTCGGCCGAGGAGCTGCTGTACGCCGCGGAGTACGGGGACGAGACCACCGTGGCGCTGACGCGGACGGCGCCGCCGGGGTGGGGCAGGCCCCCCGGGCGGCTGCGCGCCGAGGACCTGGCGCCCGCGGTGGCGGCGGTCCTCGGCGGCGGCGACGGCGACGGGGCGGGCGAGGACCGGGGGGCGCCGACGGCGTACGTCTGCGGATCGGCGGGCTTCGCGGCGGCCGCGGAGCGGCTGCTGGCCGAGGTGGGCGTGCCGGCGCGGAGCATCCGGGTCGAGCGCTTCGGCCCCGGCTGAGCCGCCCTCGTCCCCCCACCCGCCGGGCAGGGGTCAGCCGGGGCGGCGCTGGTCGGCGGCGCGCCCGCGCAGGCCCTCGAGGACCACGTCGACGGACGGACGGCCGACCGAGCCTCGGCGCACCACTGCAGCGATGCGGCGACGGACCGACGGGGCGAGCTCCCGCACGACCACCCCGTGGCGGCGGTCGACGGCGAGCTCAGGCAGCAGGGCGATCGACGCGCCGCCCTCGACGTGCTGCAAGGTGATCAGGTAGGTGGTGAACCGGCAGACCACGCGCGGCTCGAAGCCCGCCTGCTGACAGAGCCGGGTGGCGAGGTCGGCCATCGCGGAGCCCGGCAGGTCGAAGATCCAGTCCTCCTCCGCCAGGTCAGCCAGGGTCACCCGCTCGCAGGCAGCGATCCGGTGTCCTCGCGGGGCGACCACCACGATCGGGTCGGTGATCAGAGGCACCGGGTGCAGGTCGCGGTGCTGCGGCGCACTGAGCAGGTCCGTCGTGGTGACGGCGACGTCCGTGTCACCACGCAGCAGGGCGGGGGTGCTGTCGTGCGGCTCGAGCTCGTCGACGTGCACCTCGAGGGCGGGGTGGCTCGCGCGCAGCCGAGCGATGGCGGGCACCACCAGGGAGTGGATGGCGCTCTGGAAGGCGGCGATCCGCACCACCCCGGCAGGCGTCCCGGCCACCACCCCCAGCTCGGCTTCCGCCTCCGCCATCCGGTCGAGGATGTCGCGAGCGCGTCGGGCGAGCGAGGCGCCGGCCGGCGTCAGGCGGATGCGGCGTCCGGTCCGCTCGAGCAGCTGGGCGCCCGTCTCGGCCTCCAGCACGGCCAGCTGCTGCGAGACGCTGGAGGCGCTCACGTGCGCGGCCCTGGCCACGGCCCGCACGGTGCCCAGGCTCTCGAGCTGGCAGAGCAGCTGCAGCCGCCACGGGTTCAGCGCCATCCGCCGTGTGTACGGCAGCGCCTGACAGCGCGTCAACAGATGTGCGATGGACCTTGTGTTCCGCTGTCACTTAGCGTGCCGACATGGCCACCTCGACCGACACCGACCCGACGGTCGACCGCTTCTGGGACAGCGCTCGGCGGCACCTGGTCCGCTACTCCGGGGCGAGCGGCTTCACGCAGGAGCTCATCGAGTCCGCTGCGGGCAGCTTCGTCACCACCGCCGGCGGACGGCGGATCCTGGACTTCACCTCCGGCCAGATGAGCTCCATCCTCGGGCACTCCCACCCCGAGGTCGTGCGCACCGTCCGAGAGGGCATCGGCACGCTGGACCACCTCTTCAGCGGCATGCTGAGCAGGCCCGTGGTCGAGCTGGCTGAGCGCCTCGCCACCTCCCTGCCCGACCCGCTGGAGAAGGTGCTGCTGCTGAGCACCGGCGCGGAGGCCAACGAGGCGGCCCTGCGGATGGCCAAGCTGGTCACCGGGCGTCACGAGGTCGTCTCCTTCGCGCGCTCCTGGCACGGCATGACCTACGCCGCGGCCAGCGCCACCTACAGCGCCGGGCGGAGGGGCTACGGCCCGTCGGCACCCGGCAGCTTCGCGATCCCGGCCCCCGACTCCTACCGGCCCGACCACACCGCAGCGGACGGCACCCTCGACTGGCAGCGCCAGCTGGACCTGGCCTTCGACCTGGTCGACGCGCAGTCGGTCGGCAGCCTCGCCGCGTGCCTGGTCGAGCCGGTCCTGAGCTCCGGCGGCGTCATCGACCCGCCCGTGGGCTACCTCGCTGCCCTGAAGCTCAAGTGCCGCGAGCGAGGGATGCTGCTGGTCCTCGACGAGGCGCAGACCGGGTTGGGCCGCACCGGCACTCGGTACGCCTTCGAGCGCGACGGCGTCACCCCGGACATCCTGACGCTGTCCAAGACGCTCGGCGCGGGACTGCCGCTGGCCGCTGTCGTGACCAGCAGTGAGATCGAAGCCGCGGCGCACGAGCGCGGGTACCTGTTCTTCACCACGCACGTCTCCGACCCGCTGGTGGCCGCTGTCGGCTCCACCGTGCTCGACGTGCTCGAGCGCGACCAGCTCGACCGGCGAGCAGCCGTGCTGGGCGACCGCCTCAGCGCCGGGCTCCGCCAGCTCGCCGAGCGGCACCAGGTGATCGGCGACGTGCGCGGACGCGGGCTGCTCGTGGGCCTCGAGCTGGTCCTCGACCGCAGGACCAAGCAGGGCTCCGACCTGCTGGGCGCTGCGGTCACCCGGCGCTGCCTGGAGCTCGGCCTGCACCTGAACATCGTGCAGCTGCCCGGGATGGGCGGCGTCTTCCGCATCGCCCCGCCACTGACGGTGAGCGACGGGGAGCTGGCACTGGGTCTGGAGATCCTGGACGAGGCCCTCAGCACGACTGCGCCCGGCTGACCCCCTGCGCGCCCGCGAGCTGCCGACCCCCGAGGTCGACCTGCCCGGCGCCGGCCAGCCAGGCCACGGCCTCGCGCGCCGCCGCCGCCGTCGTCCACCGCGGCTCGTGGCCCAGCACCTCGCGCGCCTTGGCCGGCGAGGCGACCTGGCTGCGCCACAGGTGCTCCCAGCTCGCGTCGGCGTGCTCGGGCGCGGTGGCGGCGCGGAACTCCTCCCAGCTCACGTGCCGCAGCCGCGGCTCCCTCCCGAACCACCCCGCGGCCTCGGCGGCGAAGCCGCGCACGGTCACCGCGCGCTCGGCCACGGCGTGGAAGGCCTCCCCCGCCGCGGCACGCCGCTGGCCGAGCGCGGCGGCGAACAGCGCCGCGACGTCGTCCGCGTGCACGTGGTGCAGGGTCTCCGCGCCGAGGCCCGGCACCAGCACCTCGGCGCCGGTGGCCAGCGCCGTCCACACGGCCGGGTCGAGGTTGCCCAGCGGCCCGATCACCGGCCACCCCGCACCGCTGATGTGCCCGGGGTGCACCACGGTGCACTCCAGCCCGCCGCCGCGGGTCTCGGCGAGCAGCAGCGCCTCGACCGCCGCCTTGCCGGTGCCGTACTCGCCCACCGGGTGCTTGGCGTCGTCCTCGCGCAGCGGCAGCACGGCGCTGGGCCCGTGCGACCAGATCGAGCCGCAGTGCAGCAGGTGCGCCCCGGTGCCCCGCAGGCCCTCCACCAGGTGCCGCGCGGAGCCCTCGGTGAAGCACACCAGGTCGACCACCGCGTCCGGGCGCAGGTCGGCGACGCGCCCCGCGAACGTGCCGGCGGCGTCCTCGGCGTCGCGGTCGGCCACCACCCGCTCCACGCTCTCCCACGCCGGGTGCGGCTGGTAGGGCTCCCGGGTGCCCCGGCTCAGGGCGACCACCTCGTGCCCGGCGCCGACCAGGCGCGGCACGAGGTGGGTGCCGATGTGGCCGGTGGCCCCGACGACGACGATGCGCACCGGGTCGACGCTACTCGGCGGGCGCGGTCACCCCGTTGCGGCCGGCGTCGGCGGGGCCGCGGGCCAGCAGCGCCTGGACGTCGAGCCCCGTGGTGCGCTTGACCACCTCGAGGGTCTCGTGGAGGTTGTTCGCCACGCTGCGCGACAGCTGCCCTGCGCCGTCGTTGGAGAT
>CADCUY010000024.1 GCA_902806005.1 uncultured Quadrisphaera sp.
CCCCATCGGTGCTGGTCACGGAGGTGCGCGAGGCGGGAGTCGAACCCGCACGCCCGGGGGCACAGGGACCTAAACCCTGCGTGGCTGCCGTTTCACCACTCGCGCCGGCCGGCCCGCGGGCCGCGCCGCCGGCCGCTCAGTCGACGCCGAGCTCGGCCCGCAGCCGCTTGACGTGCCCGGTGGCCTTGACGTTGTACTGCGCCGTGCGCAGCGAGCCCTCGGGGTCGACGACGAACGTCGAGCGGACCACGCCGACGCTCTTCTTCCCGTACATGCTCTTCTCGCCCCAGGCGCCGTAGGCGTCGAGGACCGTGCGGTCGACGTCGGAGAGCAGCGGGAACGTCAGCCCCTCGTCGGCCTTGAACGACTGGAGCGCCTCCGGCGGGTCGGGGGAGATGCCGACGACGTCGTACCCGGCGCTCTGCAGCGAGGAGAGGCTGTCGCGGAAGTCGCACGCCTCGGTGGTGCACCCGGGGGTGGCCGCCGCGGGGTAGAAGTAGACGACCACGCTGCGCCCGCGGTGGTCGGCCAGGCTCCAGGTGCCCCCGTCGTCGGTGGGCAGGGTGAAGTCGGGGGCGCTCTGGCCGGGCTCGAGTCGGTCGCTCACGCTGGCGAGGGTAGCCGGGCCGGGGAACGATGGGCCCGTGGCCGCCGCGTGGACCGCCCGGTCGGGGGACGTCGAGCTGCACGTCACCGAGGCGGGCCCGCGCACCGGCTCCCCGGTGCTGCTGCTGCACGGCTTCCCCGACTCCGCCGCGCTGTGGCGCCACCAGGTGGGGGCGCTGGCCGCGGCCGGGCACCGGGTGCTCGCCCCCGACCTGCGCGGCTTCGGCGCCAGCACCCGGCCCGCCGACGTCGGCGCGTACGCGATGCCGCACCTGGTCGCCGACGTCGCCGCGGTGCTGGACGCCGCCGGTGCGCCGCGCGCCGCGGTGGTCGGCCACGACTGGGGCGCCGTGCTGGCCTGGGCCTTCACCCGGGCCGCCCCGGAGCGGGTGGAGCGGCTGGTCGCCGTCTCCGTCGGGCACCCGCGCGCCACCGCCGCCGGCGGCCTGCAGCAGGCGCTGCGGTCCTGGTACATCTACCTGTTCCTGCTGCCCGGGGTGGCCGAGCGGGTCGTGCCCGCCGCCGACTGGGCCTTCGTGCGGCGGCTGTTCTGGGGCGGCGCCTCGCCCGCCGACGAGCCCGACCTGGCCCGCCAGCTCGCCGACCTCGCCCGCCCCGGGGCCCTGGCCGCGGGCCTGGCCTGGTACCGGGCGAACCTGCGCCCGACGCGCCTGCCCCGGGGCGGGGGCGGCCGCTCCGCGGTGACGGGCGACCCCGTCGTCCGCTGCCCGGTGATGGGCGTGTGGTCCTCGGCCGACCCGGCGCTGACCGAGGCCCAGATGCTCGCCTCGCAGCGCTTCGTCGCCGGCCCGTGGCGCTACGAGCGCCTCGACGGCGTCGACCACTGGGTGCCCGTGCACGCCGCCGCGCGGCTCAGCGCGCTGCTGGTCGCCTTCCTGGCCGACGACCGTCTGGCTGACGACCGCCTGGCCGAGGGCCGCCCCGCCTGACAGTTGAACAGTTGCTCAGGTGTTCTTGTGGCATCCGGGCGACGGGGGGACGATGCCCGCGTGCACGTGCCCGACGGCTTCCTCGACGTCACCACCTCGGTCGCGACCGCCGTCACCGCCGCCGGGGCCGTCGGGCTGGCGCTGCAGCGCGCCGGGCAGGAGGTGCGCGAGGTCAGCGCCCCGCTCGCCGGCCTGACCGCCGCCTTCGTCTTCGGCGCGCAGATGGTCAACTTCCCCGTGGGGGCCGGCACCAGCGGGCACCTGGTCGGCGGGGCGCTGGCGGTGGTGCTGGTGGGCCCGTGGACGGCGGTGCTCTGCCTGACCGTCGTGCTGCTCGTGCAGGGCCTGTTCTTCGCCGACGGCGGCCTCACCGCGCTGGGCACCAACGTGCTGCTCATGGGGGTCGTCGCGGTGCTCGCCGGGCACCTGGCGCTGCGCGCCGCGCTGCTCGTGCTGCCCCGCCGCCCGCGCAGCACCGTGCCGGCCGCGGCCCTGGCCGCGCTGGTCTCGGTGCCCGCCGCGGCCCTGGCCTTCACCGGGCTCTACGCCGTCGGCGGGACGGCGCCCGTGCCGCTGCCGGCCCTGCTCGCTGCGATGACCGGCTGGCACCTGGTGATCGGCGCGGGAGAGGCGGTGATCACCGCCGCGGTCGTCGGGGCGGTCGTCGCCACCCGCCCCGACCTCGTGCACGCCGCGCGCCACCTGCGCCCCGACCTGGTGCTGGTCGGCGCCGACGGCCTCCGCCGAACCGTGCCCGCCCCTGCGGGCGCCCGCGGCGCGGACGTCGTCGCCGCGGGGCCGACGCGGCGTCCGGTGGCCGTGGGCCTGGCCCTGACCGCCGTCGTCGCCGGCCTGGTCAGCCTGACCGCCAGCGCCTCGCCCGACGGGCTCGAGGCCGTCAGCGCCTCGCTCGGCTTCGACGCCGCCGCCCGGGCCTCCGCCGCGGCGGGCAGCCCGCTGGCCGACTACGCCGTGGCCGGGGTCGCCAGCCCGCTGCTCTCCGGCGCGCTCGCCGGGCTGGTCGGCGTGGCTCTCACCCTGCTCGTCGCCTCGCTGGTGGCGCTCGGCTCGCGCACCGCCGCCCGGTGAGCGGCAGCCACCCGCCGCGCCGCGGGGTGGAGGGGCTGCTCGTGCCCGGCACCAGCGTCGTCCACCGGCTGCCGGCCCAGTGCAAGGTCGCGGCGCTGGTGGCCTTCGCCGCCGTCGTCGTCTCGGTGCCCGCGGGGGAGTGGGGCGCGCTCGGCGCCCTGGGCGCGCTCGCGGTCGGGCTCGTGGCCCTGGCGCGGCTGCCGGTGGCCGCGGTCGCGCGCCGGATGGTGGTCGAGGCCCCGTTCGTCGTCCTGGCCCTCACCCTGCCGCTGGTGGCCGCCGGGCCGCGGGTCGACCTGGGGCCGCTCACCGTCTCCGGGCCCGGGCTCACCGCGGGCGCGGCGCTGCTCGCCAAGGCGACCCTCGGCGTCCTGGTCGCGGTGGTGCTCGCCAGCACCACCGCGCCGCGCGACCTGCTCGGCGGGCTCGCCCGGCTGCGGCTGCCCGCGGCGCTGCTGGCGGTGCTCTCGTTCACCCTGCGCTACGTCGGGGTGGTCAGCGACGACCTGGCCCGCCAGCGCA
>CADCUY010000025.1 GCA_902806005.1 uncultured Quadrisphaera sp.
CGGCGGCCGGTGCGGCGGCGGCGCGCGCGGTGGACGGCGTCGTCGACGCCCTCGCCGGGGCCGGGGAGCTCACGGGCCCGCTGGTGGCCCGGGAGGTCGCCGCCGCCACCGGACCCCGCGACCTGCTCGTCGCCGCGGCGTCCAACCCCGTGCGCGACCTCGACCTGGCCGGTGCGCCCTGGGCCGAGCACCCGCGCGCGGTGCTGGCCAACCGCGGGCTGTCGGGCATCGACGGCACGCTCTCCACGGCGTCCGGGGCCGCGCTCGCGGCGGGGGCGCCGACCCGGGTGCTCGTGGGCGACCTGGCGTTCCTCCACGACCTCAACGGGCTGCTGCTGCCGCCGGGGGAGCCCGAGCCCGACCTGCAGGCGGTGCTCGTCGACGACGACGGCGGGGGCATCTTCACCGGCCTCGAGCACGGGGAGCCGGCGCGCGCGGCGACCTTCGAGCGGCTCTTCGGCACCCCGCACGGCGCGGACGTCGCGGCCCTGTGCGCGGGCTACGGCCTGCGGTACGCGGCCGTGCACGACCTGCGCGACGTCAGGTCGGCCCTGGCCGCCCCCCCGGCCGGGCGCAGCGTCGTCCACGTGCGCGTGCAGCGGGCGCACCTGCGCGCCCTGCACGCCCGGCTGGCGGCGGCGGCCGCTGCGGCGGTCACCGCAGCGGGGTGAGCCGCGGGGCCAGCTCCTCCAGACCCGCCACGGTGAGGTCGGGGCGCGCGAACACCTCCGGGTAGGGCGAGCCGCTCCGGTCGACCCACACCGTCCGCAGCCCCGCCCGGGAGGCGCCGTCGACGTCCCAGGGGTGGGCGGCGACCAGCGCGACGTCGGCCGGGTCGGCGCCGAGCACGCCCGCGGCGTGCCGGTAGGCCGAGGCGGCGGGCTTCCACGCCGCGCCCGGCCCGTCCTGCACCGACAGCAGCGCCTCGAAGGCGTCGCGCAGCCCCGCCCGGCCCAGCACCGCGGCGGGGACGGCGCTGCCCCCGTTGGTCAGGGTGGCGAGGCGGACCCCCGTCGCGGCCAGCGCGCGGACGCCGGCGGGCACGTCGGGGTGCACGGGCAGCTCGCCCATCGCCGCCAGCACCGCCGCCACCGCCCCGTCCAGCGCCGCCGGCTCGAGGTGGGCCCGCAGCAGCGTGCGGGCCACGGCCGCCCCGACGTCCGCGAAGGGCGCGCTCGCCCCCGCCGCGGTCAGGGCGAAACCGTCGCGCAGCACGCCGGCGAACCACGTCGGGGCCAGGTGCTCGGGCGCTCCCAGCGCGGCGAAGGCACCGCCGAGGGCCGTGGTGTCGGACAGGGTCTCGTTGACGTCGAAGAGGACGACGCGGGCGCTGAGCACCGCACCATCGTGCTCCCGCCGCGCGCCCAGCGTGATCCTCGCCTCATCGCCCGCCGACATGATCGAGAACCGGTGATCCCGGGTTAGGTTCGTGATCATGGCCACCGAACTCGTCGACGGCGCCCCCTCCCGCCCGGCTGCCCGGCCCGGCTACCCCGCCCGCCGCCCGGAGGCGGACCAGGACGGCCCCGAGATGCTCAACTGGGCCCAGAACTCCGTGATCGGCCGCGCCAGCGCGGTCGCGACCCCCACCACCGAGCCCGAGCTGCAGGCCCTCCTCGCGGCGAGCACGGGCCGGGTCCGGATGATCGGCAGCCGCATGTCGGCGGGCCGGATGCTCGAGCTGGCCTCCGCCGGCGACACCCTGCTCGACCTCAGCCACCTGCGCGGCCTCCTCGCCACCACCGAGGGCACCGCCACCTTCGGCGGCGCGACCCCGCTCCAGGAGGTCTACGCGGTCCTCACCGGGATGGGCCGGATGCCCAGCGCCGCCCCGGGCGTCATCGCCGAGCAGACCCTCGCGGGCGCCCTGGCCACCGGCACGCACGGCCAGGGCCTGCAGCAGAGCTCGATCGGCGACGCGGCGGCGAGCATCCGCATGGTGCTCGCCGACGGCACCGCGCTGGACCTCGAGCGCGACCACCCGTGGTTCCCCGCGGTGCAGCTGGGCCTGGGGGTCCTCGGCGTCGTCACCGCGGTGACCCTGCGCACCGAGCCCTCCCTGGTCTACACCTGCGCCAAGAGCGCGGTCAGCGCCGCGGGGCTCGCCGACGACCTCGCCCGCTGGAGCACCGAGAACGTCATGAGCAAGGCGTGGTGGTTCCCCGACGAGGACCAGGTGCACGTCTGGACCGCGCGCGAGGCGACCCCCGACGAGGCCGAGGAGTGGCGCCGGGGCGGCCGGCAGCTGGTCGCGCGGGCCGAGACCTCCGACGTGCTGAACGCGGCGGTCGACCAGACCCTGGCGACGATGCGCAGCGACACCCGCCTCGCCGACCAGGACGGCAAGCCGTTCCGCACCGTCACCCGGTTCAGGGACTTCTCGGACGTGACGGGCGACGTCTACCAGGTCTTCTGCCGCGGCATCGCGACCCCGCAGATCAACGTCGAGATCGGCATCCCGCTCGCGCGGGCCGCCGAGGTGGTCCAGAAGCTGCGGGCCTGGCACGCCGAGACCCGGCCCCACCTGCACTACCCGGTGATCCTGCGGTGCACGGGGGCGTCCAGCGCGTGGCTCAGCCCCTCGCCCGAGGCGACGTGCTTCTTCGGCTTCGTCGTCTACTACGCCGAGGACGGCTCGCTCTCCGAGGAGGGGGTCGCCTTCCTGCGCGCGGTCGAGGAGGTGCTGGCCGCCGAGGGCGGCCGCCCGCACTGGGGCAAGTACTTCGACGAGGCCCTCTACGACTGGCCCGCGCTCTACCCGCAGTGGGCGGGGTTCGCGGAGGTCCGCGACGCCCTCGACCCGCGGCACACCTTCGACAACGCGTTCACCGCGCGGCTGTTCGACCGGGCCCTGGCCGTGCGGTGAAGGCCTGGGTCACCCTGCTGACGCAGCCGGGCTACCTCCCGGGCGCCCGGGCGCTCGGCCGCTCGCTGCAGAGGGCGGGCAGCGCCCACCCGCTGCTGGTGATGGTCACCGACGCGATCGACGCCGAGAGCCGGCGGGCGCTGGAGCGCGACGGGCACCAGCTGCGCGAGGTCGCGCCGCTCGGGCCCCGCGCCACCCTGCCCGGCAGCTACGCCAACGCCCGGTTCGCCGACGTCTGGACCAAGCTCGCGGCCTGGAGCCTCACCGACCTCGAGCGCGTGGTCGTGCTCGACGCCGACATGCTCGTGACCCAGGGCATGGACGAGCTGCTCGACGTCGAGCTGGAGGACGGCTGGATCGCCGCCTGCCACGCGTGCCGCTGCAACCCGGCCAGGATCGCCTCCTACCCCGCGAGCTGGGTGCCGGAGAACTGCTTCTACACGCACTGCCGCGACGGCGTGCCGGCCGGGACGCGGTCGGGGCCGGACGACTACCTCAACGGCGGGCTGCTCGTGCTCCGGCCCGACCGGGCCACCTTCGACGCCATGGTCGACGAGCTCGCGGCGCTGGACGACCTCTCGCGCTACCGCTTCGCCGAGCAGGACTTCCTCAACGAGCGCTTCGCCCAGCGCTGGCGTCCGCTGCCCTACGTCTACAACGCCCTGAAGACGCTGCCCTTCCAGCACCCGGCGCTGTGGGACCCCGCGGCGGTGAAGAACATCCACTACATCATCGACAAGCCGTGGGACAAGGCGCCCGACCCCGCGGACCGGTACCACGCGCTCGACCAGCTCTGGCGGGAGGTCGCCGGCTGAGCCCGGCGCCCTCAGCCGCCGAGGGCGTCGCGCACCGGCACGAGCTTGGCGTCGGTCTCCGCCAGCTCCGCCACCGGGTCGGAGCCGGCCACCACGCCGGCCCCGGCGAACAGGCGCACCCGGCGCGGGTCGTCGGCGTCGACCCGCGCGCAGCGCAGCGCCAGGCCCATCTCCCCGTCGCCGCGCGCGTCGACCCAGCCCACCGGGCCCGCGAAGCGGTCGCGGTCCATGCCCTCGACCTCGCGGATCACGGCGTCGGCCGCCTCCCGCGGCGTGCCGCACACCGCGGCCGTCGGGTGCAGCGCGGCGGCGAGGTGCAGCACGGAGGGGTCCTGCCCCGGGGCTGACGGCGCGAGCACCCCGGTGACGTCGGTGGCCAGGTGCATGACGTTGGGCAGGTGCAGCACGAAGGGGGCCTCGGAGGCCGTCGTCGTCGTGCAGTGCGGGGCGAGGGCCTGCACCACCGAGCGCACCGCGTACTCGTGCTCCTCGAGGTCCTTTCCCGACCGGGCGAGGCTGCCCGCGAGCCCCGCGTCGCGCTCCACCGAGCCCGTGCGGCGGATCGTCCCCGCCAGCACCCGGGAGTGCACGAGCCCGCGCTCGCGGCGCACCAGCAGCTCGGGGGTGGCGCCGACCAGGCCGTCGACGGCGAACGACCAGCACGACGGGTAGGCGTCGGCCAGGCGGGCGAGCAGCCAGCGCACGTCCACCGGCTGCTCGGTGCGGGCCTCCAGGTCGCGGGCCAGCACCACCTTCTCCAGCTCGCCGGCCTGGATCCGGGCCACCGCCCGGGCCACCGCGGCCACGTACGCCGGCCCGCTGACGGAGCCGTCGGCGAAGGCCACGCCCCCTGCGGGCGGGGGCGGGCTCGGGCGGGGCGGCAGGGCCCGGGACGGCGACGCGACGCCCCAGCCCGCGGGCGTGGCGGCCGTGGTGGTGAGCGTGGTCAGCCACCACCGGCCGTCGCGGTGGCCGAGCACCACCTCGGGCACGACCAGCGCACCGCCGGCGGGGGAGTCGTCGGCGAAGGCCAGCGACGCGAAGGCGATCGGCCCGGTGCCGGGCACGCGGACCTCGTCGTCGACCCGCGCCCCCAGCAGCAGCTCGCGCCAGGCGGCGTGCGCGTCCACGAAGCGCGAGGGGCCGCTGACGGCCACCCGGGCGACCTCGCCCCAGCCGACCAGCCCCTGCCCGCGACGCACCCAGGCCAGCGGCCCGGACGCGTCCGGCAGCTGCGCGACCAGGCCGTCGGCGGCGCCCTCGGGCAGCGCCACCGTCCGCACGCTCCGCAGCCGCACCGCGAGCGCCGCCTCGAGCGGCGGCACCGGCGCGGTGGTGGTCATCGAGCCAGCGTAGGTCGGGCGGGGCCGCAGCTCCTGTGGCGCTGCCCGCACCCGGGCCGTCTGTGATCAACGAGACAGTCCGCCGGGGCGCCGCCGGGCTCGCCGGAACGGCCCGTCGCCCGCCCCGGTGGGAGGATGGTGGCGTGAGCCGCGCCGACCTCGCCAAGCGCCCGGAGCAGGTGGCGGCGATGTTCGACGGCGTCGCCGCGCGCTACGACACCACCAACACCGTGCTCTCGCTGCGCCAGGACAGGGCGTGGCGGCGGGCGGTGGTGCGGGCCCTGGACGTGCGGCCGGGCGAGCGGGTGCTCGACCTGGCGGCCGGCACCGGCACCTCCACCGAGCCGTTCACCGACGCCGGGGCGCTCGCCGTGCCCTGCGACTTCTCGCTGGGCATGCTCGCCGTCGGCGCGCGCCGGCGTCCCGACCTGCCGTTCACCGCCGGTGACGCGACGGCGCTGCCCTTCGCCGACGGCGCCTTCGACGCGGTGACGATCTCGTTCGGCCTGCGCAACGTGGTGCAGCCGCGAGCGGCGCTCGCGGAGCTGCTGCGGGTGACCCGGCCCGGCGGCCGGCTGGTGGTGTGCGAGTTCAGCCAGCCCACGGCGCCGGTGCTGCGCGCGCTGTACGCGCCCTACCTGCTGCGGGCGCTCCCCGCGGTGGCCAGGGCCGTCTCGTCCAACCCCGAGGCCTACGTCTACCTCGCCGAGTCGATCCGCGCCTGGCCCGACCAGCGGGCGCTCGCCGGCTGGCTCGCCGAGGCCGGGTGGGTGGGCGCGGAGTGGCGCGACCTCACCGGCGGGATCGTCGCCCTGCACCGGGCCACCCGCCGCCCGGACGCTGCACCGGCCCTGCCGTGAGCTCTCGGGACGCCGACGTCATCGTGGTCGGCGCCGGCCCGGCCGGCGCCACCGCGGCGCACCACCTCGCCGCCGCGGGGGCCGACGTGCTGCTGCTGGAGAGGTCGTCGTTCCCGCGGGACAAGGTGTGCGGCGACGGCCTCACCCCCCGCGCCGTCCGCGAGCTCGTGGCCATGGGCGTGCCCACGGCCCCCGAGGACGGCTGGCAGCGCACGAAGGGGCTCCGGCTGGTCGGCGGCGGCCGCGCGCACGAGTTCCCGTGGCCGCAGCTGTCCAGCTTCCCCGAGCACGGGCTGGTGCGCTCGCGCCACGACTTCGACGAGCTCCTCGCCCGGCACGCCGCCGGGAGCGGGGCCCGCCTGGTCGAGCGCACCGCGGTCACCGCCCCGGTGCGCGACGGCGAGAACGGCCCCGTCGTCGGGGTGACCGCCCGGCCGGTCGACGACGCCGGGCGCCGCACGGGCCCCGACACCACCCACCGGGCCCCGCTGGTGCTGGCCGCCGACGGGGTCAGCGCCCGGCTGGCGACCGCGCTCGGGGTCCACCGCCGCACCGACCGCCCGCTCGGGGTCGCCGCCCGCGCCTACTTCACCACCCCCCGCCACGACGACCCGTGGATGGAGAGCTGGCTGGAGCTGTGGTCGGGCGAGCCCCGCCGATCCACCCTGCTGCCCGGGTACGGCTGGATCTTCGGCCTCGGCGACGGCACGGCCAACGTCGGCCTCGGCGTGGTCGGCGGCCGCGGCACCCCGCCCGGCGTCGACCTGCGCGCCCTGCTGCGGGCGTGGCTGGCCACCGTGCCGGCCGAGTGGACCCTCGACGAGGCCCACCAGGTGGGCGAGGTGCGCAGCGCCGCCCTGCCCATGGGCTTCAACCGCACCCCCCACCTCGCGGCGGGCGCCCTGCTGCTCGGCGACGCCGGAGGCATGGTCAACCCCTTCAACGGCGAGGGCATCGAGTACGCGATGCACTCGGGCCGCCTCGCCGCCGAGGTGGCGCTGCAGGCGCTCGCCGCCCCCGGCGCGGCCGGGCGCGCCCGCGCGCTGGCCGCCTACCCCTCGGCGCTGCGCGGCGACTTCGGCGGCTACTTCGCCCTGGGGCGCACCTTCGCCCGGCTCATCGGGCACCCGGCGGTGATGGCGGCCGCGGTGCGCCTCGGGCTGCCCCGCCCCGCGGTGATGCACCTGGTCGTCAAGCTGCTCGCCAACCTGGCCGAGCCCCGCGGCGGCGACGCGGCCGACCGCGTCGTCACCGCGCTGACCCGGCTGGCTCCGTCCCGATGAGCCCGCCGGACGCCGTCGCCACCTACCCTGGCCCCGTGGTCAGCGCAGCGGGTGTGGACGCCGACCTCGTCGACCTCCCCGCGACCCTCGCCCGAGGGCTCGACGCGGTGGAGGAGAACCTGCTGCGCTCGGTCTCGCACGTCGACGACCTCGTCGACGCCGTGGCGCACCACCTGGTGCTCGCCGGCGGCAAGCGGGTGCGCCCCACCCTGACCCTGCTCGCCGCACAGCTGGGCGACCCGACGCGGCCCGAGGTCGTCACCGCCGCCACCGCCGTCGAGCTCACCCACCTGGCGAGCCTGTACCACGACGACGTCATGGACTCCGCGCCGCTGCGCCGCGGGGCGCCCGCCGCCCACGAGGTGTGGGGCAACGAGGTCGCCATCCTCACCGGCGACCTGCTCTTCGCCCGCGCCTCGCGCCTGGTCGCCGAGCTCGGGCCGCGCGCGGTGCGCCTGCAGGCCGAGACCTTCGAGCGGCTGTGCCTGGGCCAGCTGCACGAGACCGTGGGGCCGCGCCCGGGGGAGGACCCGGTCGAGCACCACCTGCAGGTGCTCTCCGACAAGACGGGGTCGCTGATCGCCACCTCCGCCCGGTACGGCGCGGAGCTCAGCGGCGCCGACCCCGCGGTGGTCGACCTGCTCGTCGCCTACGGCGAGGCGGTCGGCGTCGCGTTCCAGCTGGCCGACGACGTCCTCGACCTCTCCGACCCCCAGGCCCGCGCCGAGCGCACCGGCAAGGTGCCGGGCACCGACCTGCGCGAGGGCGTGGCCACGCTGCCCACCCTGCTCGCCCGCGCCCGCGCCGCCGCGGGCGACCCCGGGGCGATCGCCCTGGTGGAGCTGCTCGACGCCGACCTCACCGACGACGCCGCGCTCGCGCGGGCGCTGACCGCCCTCGGCGCGGACAGCGCGACCGAGGAGGCCATGGACGAGGCGCGGCGCTGGTCGGCCCGCTCGGTCGAGGCCCTCGACCCGCTGCCGGCCGGCGCGGTCAAGGACGCGCTCGTCGCCTTCGCCCGGAGCGTCACCGACCGCGACCGCTGAGGCCGCTGGGCCCCTGGCGCACCAGGGGCCCAGCGGTGTCGCCGGCCCGCGGAGGTCAGGCCCGCCAGACCTGGACGACGCTCGGCCGCGGCGTGCGCACCCTGTTGTCGTAGGGGAAGGTCGACGCCGGCGCCTCCACGGTCGCCTCGTCCGACTCGCCCGGGTGCTGCACGGCCACCAGCACCGAGCCCCCCTCCAGGTCGACCACCGGCCCGCACGTCTCCGCCCCCGTGGGCACGGAGAGGAACTGCTGCACGTGGCCGCGCTCGCGCCCCTCGACCGGCACGTAGAACAGGGCGTCGTTGAACCCGATGCTCCCCGGCTGCCCGTCGGTGGAGACCCACAGGCCGCCCTCGGCGTCGAAGGCGACGTTGTCGGGGCAGGAGATCGGGGAGACGAGCTCCTCGGGGTACCCGGCGAAGTAGGTCGACGGGTCGGCGGGGTCGCCGCACACCAGCACGAGGGTCCAGGTGAAGGTGGTCGCGGCCGCGTCGTCGCCCTCCTCGGTGATCTCCACGACGTGGCCGGTCTTGTTGAGGGCACGGGGGTTCGCCACCGTCGGCGCCTCCTTGCGCGAGTTGTTCGTGCACGCGACGTAGACCTTGCCGGTCACCGGGTTGCGCTCGACGTCCTCCGGGCGGTCCATCGGCGTGGCCCCGACGGCCGCGGCCGCGGCGCGGGTGAAGACCAGCACCTCCTCGTGGCTCATCCCCGGCACCATCGAGGCGCCGTCCTTCGTCAGGGCCACCCACTCGCCGGTGCCGTCGTAGTCGGTGGAGACCTCGCCGTCCGCGGAGAACCGCGCGACGTACAGGTCGCCGCTCTCGAGCACGTCGGCGTTGCGCTCGACGGCCTTCCGGCCGCCGCGGGTGTCGACCCGCTCGCGGGAGACGAACTTGTACAGGTGCTGGTCGGCGGTGTCGTCGCCCATGTAGGCGGCCAGGCGGCCGTCCGCGGTCAGGCTGGTGGTCGCGCCCTCGTGCTTGAAGCGCCCCAGCGCGGTGTGCTTGCGCGGGGTCGAGGTCGGGTCGTGCGGGTCGAGCTCGACGATCCACCCGAAGCGGTTGATCTCGTTCGGCTCGGCGACGACGTCGAAGCGCGGGTCGGCCTTGTACCAGAACCGGCCGTCGCCGGCGGCGCCCTCGTCGTCGACCAGGCCGTAGGTGTCGCGGTTGCGCGGGTCGCCCGCCGGGTCGCCGCGGAAGTACTGGTCGAAGTTCTCCTCCCCGGACAGGACGGTGCCCCACGGCGTCGTCCCGCCGGCGCAGTTGTTCAGCGTGCCGATCACGGTGCGGCCCTCGGGGTCGGCCCCGGTCCTCAGCAGGTCGCTGCCCGCGGCGGGGCCGGTGACGGCGAACGGGGTGCTCAGGGCGGTGACCCGCCGCCCCAGCGACGAGCGCTCCACCCGCCAGGGGCTGCGCGGGCCGCGCCGGGTCACCTCGACGACCGACATCCCGTGCGCGGCGATCGAGGTGCGCAGCTGCTCGACCGTCAGCGAGGCCTCGTCGACGAAGCCGGGGACCATGATGTTCTCGGAGGTGTACTCGTGGTTGGCCACCAGCAGCGCGCGGTTGCGGCCCGTCGGGATGATGCCGACGTAGTCGTTGTTGTAGCCGAACTGCCGCTCCTGGGCGAAGGCGCTCTGCCGGTCGAGGTCGAAGGCCGGCGCGTCGAGGGTCACCGGGTCGCCCCAGCCGATGATGGCGCCCCAGTAGTAGCCCTCGGGCACGTCGAGCCGGTCGACGGCGCGGTCGACCGGCGCGATCGGGGCGAAGGCCAGCCTCCCGCCGGGCTCCGCGAGCCCCGCGCCGGTGGCGGCCGCGGCGGGCAGCGCGCTGAACGCCGACGACCCGGCGCTGCCGAGCAGGGCGGC
>CADCUY010000026.1 GCA_902806005.1 uncultured Quadrisphaera sp.
GGGAGGGGCCGGTGCGCGCCCGGGTGCAGCTGGCCGCCCTGGCCGTGAGCTCCCTGGCCGTGGCCGGGCTGGCCACGCCCGCGCTCGCGGCCACCGAGGCCGGGAAGGGCGCGCGGCCGCACTTCCACCCGGCGGAGCCCGCCGCCGCAGTGCCCGCCGGCCACGACGGGCACTGAGCGCCGAGGACGCCGGGCGGGGTGCGCGACCGGGTGCCCCTGACCGGCGACCGTCGGTCTCCTCTGCCAGGCTCTGCCCCATGACGACCACCCCCGTGCCGCGCCCGGTCGGGCTCGCCGACCTCCACCGCCTCGGCTCCGGGGAGCACGCGACACCGCACACGGTGCTGGGGGCCCACGCCGACGTCGTCGGCGGCGCGGGCTCCGCGGCGGTGGCGACCACGGAGGCCGGCGCCACCGGCGACCCGCAGGCCGCGGCCGAGGCTGCGCGGGCCGCGATGGGCGACGAGCTGACCACCGTGGTCACGGTGCGCGCCCTGGCTCCCTTCGCGCGCTCCGTGGTGGTCGTCACCGAGGACGGCGCGCGCGCCGACCTCGCCCACGAGCACGAGGGCGTCTGGGCCGGGGTGCTGCCGGGCTCGCGGGTCACCGACTACCGCCTGGAGATCACCTACCCGGACGGCGAGGACCACGCTCCCGAGGGCTCGGCCGTCGCCGACGAGGAGCACGGCCTCTCCGGCGCCGACGGCACGGGCGCCGAGGTGGGCGCCGGCGGGTGGACCACGGTGGTCGACGACCCGTACCGCTACCTGCCGACGATCAGCGAGTTCGACCTGCACCTGGTCTCCGAGGGCCGCCACGAGGAGCTGTGGGGGGTGCTCGGCGCCCACGTGCGCCGCTACTCCGGCCCGATGGGCGAGGTCACCGGCACCTCCTTCGCCGTCTGGGCGCCCCGGGCCCGCGCGGTCCGGGTGGTCGGCGACTTCAACGGCTGGGACGGGCGGCGCACGATGATGCGCTCCCTGGGCGCCTCGGGGGTGTGGGAGGTCTTCCTGCCCAACGTGGGCAAGGGCGCGCACTACAAGTTCGCGCTGCTCACCGCCGACGGGCGCTGGGTCGAGCGGGCCGACCCGATGGCCCGGGCGACCGAGGTGCCGCCGTCCACGGCGTCGGTGGTCACCGAGTCCGAGCACGTCTGGGGCGACGACGAGTGGATGGCCCGGCGCGCGGCCACCGACCCGCACACGGGGCCGATGAGCACCTACGAGGTGCACCTGGGGTCCTGGAAGCAGGGCCTGAGCTACCGCGAGGCCGCCGAGGAGCTCGTCGCCCACGTGCAGCGGACGGGCTTCACGCACGTCGAGCTGATGCCCGTGGCCGAGCACCCCTTCGGCGGCTCCTGGGGCTACCAGGTCACCGGGTACTACGCGCCGACCTCGCGGTTCGGCGACCCCGACGACTTCCGGTACCTCGTCGACCGGCTGCACCGGGCCGGCATCGGGGTGATCGTCGACTGGGTGCCCGCGCACTTCCCCAAGGACGAGTGGGCCCTGGCCCGGTTCGACGGCGAGCCGCTGTACGAGTACCCCGACCCGCGCAAGGGCGAGCACCCCGACTGGGGCACCCTGGTCTTCGACTTCGGGCGCCGCGAGGTGCGCAACTTCCTCGTCGCCAACGCCCTGTACTGGCTGATGGAGTTCCACGTCGACGGGCTGCGGGTCGACGCCGTCGCCTCGATGCTCTACCTGGACTACTCCCGCGAGGGCGGCCAGTGGATCCCCAACAAGTACGGGGGCCGCGAGCACCTGGAGGCGATCGAGTTCCTCCAGGAGGTCAACGCCACCGCCTACCGGCGGGTGCCGGGCATCGTGACGATCGCCGAGGAGTCGACGTCGTGGCCGGGGGTCACCCGGCCCACCGACGCGGGCGGCCTGGGCTTCGGCCTGAAGTGGAACATGGGCTGGATGCACGACTCGCTGCGCTACGTGGCCGAGGACCCGGTGAACCGCACCTGGCACCACGACGAGGTGACCTTCTCGCTGGTGTACGCGTTCAGCGAGAACTTCCTGCTGCCGATCAGCCACGACGAGGTCGTGCACGGCAAGGGCTCGCTGCTGCGCAAGGTGCCCGGCGACCGCTGGCAGCAGCTGGCCACGCTGCGCGCGTTCTACGCCTACATGTGGGCCCACCCGGGCAAGCAGCTGCTCTTCATGGGCCAGGAGTTCGGCCAGGAGGCCGAGTGGGCGGAGTCGCGCAGCCTCGACTGGTGGCTGCTCGACCAGCCGCTGCACGCGGGGCTGCTGGCCACCGTCAGCGACCTCAACCGCCTCTACCGCGAGACGCCGGCGCTGTGGGAGCAGGACGCGGAGCCGTCCGGCTTCGCGTGGGTCGACTCCCAGGACCGGGAGCACAACACGTTCTCGTTCGTGCGCGTCGACCGCTCCGGTCGGCCCCTGGTGGCGGTGGTGAACTTCGCGGGGGTGCCGCACGAGGACTACCGGCTCGGCCTGCCGCGGGCCGGGGCGTGGCGCGAGGTGCTCAACACCGACGCCGAGGCCTACGGGGGCTCGGGCGTGGTCAACAGCGAGCCGCTCGAGGCGCGGGAGGAGCCGCACAGCGGCCAGCCGGCGTCCACCGTGGTGCGCGTGCCGCCGCTCGGGGCGCTGTGGCTGGTGCCCGCCGACGAGGAGGCTCCCGCCGTCAAGGGCTGAGCGCGCCGTGAGGTGAGCGGACCCACGCGGTGACCTCGTGCCGACAGGACGGGCACGAGATCACCGCGTGGGCGGGATCGGGCTCAGAACAGGGCGCCCGCGAGCGCCCGGCGCCCGGCGACCACCGCGGGCACGTCGGGCCCCGCGACGTCGAACAGGTCGAGCAGCCGCTGGCGCAGCCGGTCGCGGTCGTCGCCCGAGGTGCGCCGCACCAGGTCGACCAGCCGCGCGAAGGCGTCGTCGAGGAACCCGCCCGCGACGTCGACGTCGGCCACCGCGAGCGCGGCGTCCACGTCGTCCGGGTCGGCGGCGGCCGCGGCCCGCGCCGCCTGGAGGTCGACCTCGCGCAGCCGCAGGAGCAGCTGCACCTGCGCCAGGCCGGCCTTCGCCCCGGCGTCGGCCGGGTTCTCGGCCAGCGCCCGGCTGTAGGCGTCGGTGGCGGCCTCCGCGTCGCC
>CADCUY010000027.1 GCA_902806005.1 uncultured Quadrisphaera sp.
CACCAGCTGCTCACCGGCGGCGCTCGACCGGCGGCTGCGCTCCAGGGCGCCGGTGACGGCGACCAGGCGCAGCTCCTCGGCGGCGGCGGCGCGACGGCCTGCCGGGGTGCGGTGGGCGTGCCCGGGGGCAGCGCCGCTGCTCGCGCGCAGGGCCATGTCCCACCTCCTCGATCGTCGAGGAGGTGCATCGACCGGCGCGGGGCGCCGCTCCAGCGGCGTGGTCGCCCACCACCCGTCCGGCCGCCCGTCCCCCCCGCACTCGTGGGGGTACGTGCGCGTCACGGACCCTCATGAGCGCACCCACCCCCACAAGTGCGGGGAAGGGGTGGCGCTGGTGGAACGGGGCCGGCGCCGGTGGACCCGGCCGCCGGCCCCGTTCCAGGCCTCGGGGGCCTCAGGCGAGGACGCGCCCGAAGACCACCTGGTTCGTCCACATGGCGCGCTGGGTCACGGTGCCCCCGGAGCGCGAGGCGTCGAGGATCTGCCCGTTCCCGGCGTAGATGGCCGTGTGGTAGGCCCGTCCGCCGCTGGTGAAGAACACCAGGTCGCCGGGAGCGGCCTGGTCGGCCGGCACGTGCCGCACGGAGCGCATCTGCGCGTCCGCGGTGCGCTGCAGCCCGATGCCGTGCTGGGCGAAGACGTAGCTGGTGAACCCCGAGCAGTCGAAGCCGCCGGGTGCGGCGCCCCCGTAGCGGTAGGGGGTGCCCACGAACTGGGCGGCGGTCGACAGCACGGCGGACGCCGCGGCCGAGGGTGCGGAGGTGGCGGCGCCGGGAGCGGCGTGCGCCGGTGCGGTGGCGCCGACGAGGACGCCTCCGGCCAGGGCGAGAGCGGCGACGGCCTTGGCCGCAGGCCGCGTCCGGGCATGGCGGAGCGAAGCAGTGTGCACAGTGGTGCCTCTCCGACGCCTGCGGGGTTAGCTGTCGGGTTCGGGTGGGAAGGTCACCCGGCTCGCTGCGCGAGCTTCACCCCGAGGACGCGCGAAGCGCCCGGTCGTGGGTCCCCCGTCCTCTGCCGCTGTGGTGAGCGGGCTCCTCCCGGCGCGGCAGAGGCTCGGCGTGCACCGGAGGGCCCCCGGAGGTGTCCGAGAGCGAGCGGACTGTACCCATGCGTCACGCTCGCGTGCAATGCCCGGATCGTCCCCCCGTCCGGCGGCGTCCGCGCGGAGGTGCCCGTGCGGCCCGGAGGTCGCACACTGGGCGCGGCCGGCAGCACCGGCCGCCGCACCACCGCACCACCCGGCAGGACGACGATCGACGAGGACGAGGAGAACACCATGCCCGGACTGGACGACCTCAAGGGCGGCGCCACCGAGAAGGTCAGCGACGCCGGCATCGACAAGGCGGGCGACGCCGTCGACGCCAAGGCCGCCGGCCACGAGGGCCAGGTCGACAAGGCCCAGACCATGGCCGACGGCAAGATCGGCGAGTAGCCGACCCGCACCTCCCGACGGGGTCGCCCGGGCCGTGAGCGCACCGCGCGCGGCCCGGCGGCCCCGTCAGCGCGTGAGGCAGACGTCGCCGGCCGCGAACGACGTCGTCCGGTAGCCCTGCTCCAGCACGAAGGCGACCCGGGTGTCGAGCTCGGCGGGCAGGCACACGTGGTCGACGTCGAGCACGTCGAGGGCGCGGGCGACCTCCGGGCTCGGGCCGTCGCGGGGCTCGCCGTTGGCGAAGCGGACCAGGTCGAGCCGCTCGTCGTAGGAGAAGGCGGGCTCGTCGCGCAGGTAGTCCATGAAGTAGTCGCGCGGCGCCACGGTCTTCACCCGCGTCGTCAGCACGGCGATGGTGATGGCCACGTCCTCGGGAGCCAGGACGACGTCGCCGGGGCGCGCCGTGGCCAGCACCGCCTGCGCGGTCGCCACCGAGTAGGGGCCGCGCTTCCACTGCGGGGTGGCGTCGAGGGAGACCCCGTTGCCCCGCGACCAGATCGGCAGCCCCGCGACGACGAGCACGGCGACCAGCGCCAGCGGCGCGCCCACCCGGACGACGCGGCGGTCGCTGCTGGTGGCCAGCCGGGCGCCGAGCACCCCCACCAGGGCGGCGACCGACGCCACCCACGAGACCCGCCACAGCGTCGGCCCCAGGCCCACGAGCTCGTAGGAGAGCCGGGTGACGCCGGGCACGAAGGTGACGCCGGTGACCACGGCCAGCAGGCCGGTGGTCACCGCCGCGGCGCGGTGGCGCACGAGGAGCGCCCCGGCGAGCACCGCGGCCACCCCCACGAGGGCGATCGCCCCGTCGCGGAAGATCTCGTGGCCGAACCAGGCGGGGTCGAAGCGGAACCGGCGCCGGGAGTCGAAGTCGTCGGCCGAGCGGCCGCCCACGGCCAGGGTCAGCACCCCGGCGGCCAGCGGGTAGCCGGCCATCGCGGCGAACCCGGCCAGGGCGTGCCCGGGGCGGCGGCGCAGCAGCAGGGGCGCCGCGCCGGCGGCGGCGACCAGCGGCACGAGGAACATCGCGGTGGTGCTCAGGCCCACGGCCGCGGTGCCCCCGGCGGCCAGCCACAGCAGCCGGCCGCGGGTGGGGCGCTCGACGTGGCGCAGCGCGTGCACCAGCAGCGTGGGCACCAGCAGGCACAGCAGCACGACCTTGCCCTGCCACAGCCTGATGAGGAACAGGTTGCCCGGCGCCGCGTACCCCTCGCCCCCGTCGAGGAGCAGGAAGACCAGGGCCAGGCTCAGCGCCAGCGCGACGGCGGTCACCCGCCAGGCGCGCAGCAGCCGCCACAGGGCCAGCACCGACAGGAAGGTGGCCAGCGGGGGCACCACCAGGTAGGCGACGGACGCCGCCTGCACCCCGGCCAGGCGCGCCGCGACGCCGACCAGGGCGTCGAAGGAGGCCACCGGCGGCCAGCTCGACATGGGGAAGACGAGGTCGGAGAAGATCGTGTCGCGCACGGGGAAGGTGCCGCGCTCGGCGACCCACTGGGAGAGGTTGACGTAGTAGAGGTCGTCGGGGTTGGGCCACCGGGTGAACATCGAGAGCACGCCCAGCCCCGTCGCCCAGGCCAGGGCCACGCCGACCCCCGAGCGCGGCGTCCCCGGACGGGCGCCCGGCGGGGCCTCGCGGCGGCGGGCGGCGGGGCGGTGGCGCAGGACGGCGACGCCCGTGCCCGCCAGG
>CADCUY010000028.1 GCA_902806005.1 uncultured Quadrisphaera sp.
CCGGCCCGGCGGCCAGCAGCCGCAGCACCTGCGCCGCCCACGCGCCCGGGTCGTGCGGGGGCAGCACCGCGGCGGCGCGGCCGGCCGCGGCCTCGACCAGCGCCGGGTCGGTGGAGACCACCACGGGGGTCCCGAGGTCGAGCGCCTCGACCACGGGGAGCCCGAAGCCCTCGACGAGCGAGGGGCACAGCGCCGCGGCGGCGTGCTCGTAGGCCCAGCGCAGCTGGGCGTCGGGCACCCCGGACAGGCGCACCAGCCGGCCCGCGGCCTCGAGGGCCTCCGCGTGCTCGCCGTAGCTGCTCACCCCCCAGCTGGGCGGGCCCACCAGGGCCAGCACCGCGTCGGGGTGCTCGCGGGCCACCGCGGCCCACGCGGCCACCACCAGCGGCACGTTCTTGCGCGGCGAGGGGTCGCCGACGACCAGGGCGTAGGGCCGCCCCCGCCGCACGTGCTCGGCCAGCTGCGGCACCGGCTCCGGCGCCCCCGCCAGCAGGGTCGGCGACGACGCGAGCGGGGTGACCGCCGCGCGCGCGGCCGCCGCCGGCTCCCAGGTCCGGAGCCGCTCGCGGGTGGCGGCGCTGACGCACAGCGGCACGTCAGCGCTGCGCAGCGAGCTGCGGTAGGGCCGGCGCAGCAGCGTGCGCTTGGCGGGCCCGAAGTCCTGCGGCCGGTCGAGCAGGATCGTGTCGTGCACGGTGAGCACCCGCGCCGCACCCGCGGTGGCCCGGCGCGGGGGCAGCAGGTGCTTGGCGCCGTGGACGACGTCGAACCGGGCCCCGCGGGCCGGGAGCCGGCCGTACCGCTCCAGGAGGGGCAGCAGCGCCCCGGCCCGCGGCAGCACGTGCACGCGCTCCGGGTGGCGCACCAGCGCCAGCAGGGCCACCTCGGCCCCCGCCGCGGCGGTCAGGTGCAGCTCCACGTCGTCGCGGGCGCCGAGGGCCCGCGCCAGCTCCACGGTGTAGCGCACGATCCCGCCGAGGCTGCCCCCCGGCGGCACCTGGGTGGCCATCAGCAGCCAGCGCAGCGGGGCCCGGGGGTCGGGAGGGCTCACCGCAGCACCGGCTGCCGGCCGAGGCTGTGCTTGACGGCCCGGTGCGCGCCCGTGGTCACCGTCTCCGGCGGAGGAGCGGGCAGCGGCGCGGGCGGGCGCTGGCGCCAGCGGTCGCGGCGGCGGCTGTGCAGGACCACCGCGACGACGACGAGGGCCACCACCGAGGGCACCACCCGGCCCTGCGACCAGTACAGGTAGCGCGGCATGTCGGCCAGCCCGGTGAGCATGATCGGGTAGATCAGCGAGCCGGTGATCCGCCCGTCGCGCAGGCCGCGGTACAGCACCCCGAGCACGGTGCCGATCACGACGAAGAAGACCAGGCCGCCGACCAGGCCGAAGTCGACGAAGGGGGTGGTGAGCCCGCCGGGGTTGTTGAACTCGGGGTTGGCGAAGCGCTCGAGCATGAACTGCGCGTCCAGCGGCGGCGGCGCCGACCAGCGCTCGTACAGGCCGAGGTTCGCGATGCCCGGCGCCGTCCAGAACGCCGAGAGGCTCCCGTCGGGCAGGCGGCCGGGCCACGTGCCGTGGTCCAGCTGCACCTGGCCGTTGTTGTACGCGGTGGCGTAGTAGCCCCCGAAGCGCAGGACGGCGAACTCGAGGAAGCTGCGGTCGGTGCGGCTGGCGAAGTACTGCCAGCTGCGCGAGTACTCGAAGCCCGCGAACACCGCGAACACCACCGGGACGGCCAGGAACGGCGCCGCGTGCACCAGGGTGCGGTGCAGCGCCCGGCGCGAGGCCACCGCGCCCACGGCGGCGACGGCCAGGGCGGGCACGGCCAGCTCGATCAGCGCGAGGCGCTCGGTGAGCAGGAACGCGCGCAGGGTGGCCAGGGCGAAGACGACGACGATCTGCACCCGCAGCACCCGGTCGGGGCGGTGCCGCAGGGAGTAGAGGGCGACGATGACGAACGCCATCCCGACCTGGGTGAGCGTGGTGATGCCGGGGATGGTGACGAACTGCTCCTTGAGCGAGTTCGTGTAGTTGCTCTGGGTCGCGACCGTGTCGACGATCGTCGACAGGCGCACCCCGCCGGCGATGCCCGAGGCGGCGAAGGCGACGTAGCCGAGCACGGTCAGCCAGAACAGCACCCGCGCCGCGCCGCGGACCGCGCCGGCGGTGCGGGGGTCGTCGATCGCGGACTCGTCGTCGCTGCGCGCCGGGGTGATCATCAGCGTGGCCGCGGTGGCCAGCACGAGCGCCGCGACGAGGCACAGGGTGACCGTGGCCGGCGTCAGGTGCTTGGGGGTGCCGTACTCCAGGCGGTACTGGGCGTCGGTGAGGCTCGCCGCGATCGCCACCGTGACGGGCACGATCAGCAGCACCGCCACCCCGGGATTGAGCCACCACGGCGCGGTCTGCGCCGTGCGCGCGATCCGGTTCACGCGCCGGGGCCCGTGGTGCTCGCCGCCGCCCGGTGCGCCAGCTCGCGCGGGGGCCGGCCGCGGTAGCCGGCCACGGTGCCCCGCAGGTAGGCGAGGTCGGCGCGGGCCTGGGTGCGGCGCCCGGTGGCGGTGCGCACGAGCACCGCGCCGGCCTTGCGCGCCGAGTACCAGGCCAGCTGGTCCAGCGGCAGCCGGTGGCTGCGCCACAGGTGGCCCATGCCGCAGCCGTAGCTGAGCATCTTGGCCACGAAGGCCTCGTCGACGGCGTCGCGCGGCTCCTCCTGCAGCACCGTGAGGGCCGGCTCGTAGCGGGCCGGCCCGCCGGCGTCGACGATCGCCAGCAGCAGGGCCGACTCCTCGCCGGCGCCGTGCCAGCCCGCCGAGCCCACGCCCAGGGCGTCGTCGAAGCCGCCCGCCCGGTCGACCTCGGCGCGGCGGAAGAACATCGTGCTCATGATCGTGGTGCGCATGAAGGTGCGCCGGGTCACCGCCGCGGGACGGGGGAGCCAGCGCAGCATCGACGGCCGCCCGTCCTCGGTGGTCTGGCGGCCGCTGAGCACCGCCAGCGCGGGGTCGGCGGCGAAGGCGTCCAGCACCGCGGTCAGCGTGCCCGGCGGGTACCAGCAGTTGTCGTCGGGGAAGCCGACCAGCGGCGCGGTGCCGAG
>CADCUY010000029.1 GCA_902806005.1 uncultured Quadrisphaera sp.
CACGGTCGAGCTGCTCGTCCACCCCGGCGCCCGGGGCCGCGGCACCGGCACCGCGCTGGCGCGCACCCTGGCGGCGCGCCTGGAGCCCGGGACCCGCGTGCACGCCTGGTCGCACACCGGCTCCCCGGCCGCGGCCCGGCTGGCCGCCCGCCTCGGGCTCCGCCGCGGCCGCGAGCTGTGGCGCATGGAGCTCGCCCTCCACGGCCCGGCCGACCTCCCGCCGCTGCTGCTGCCCCCCGGCACCCGGCTGCGCGCCTTCGAGCCCGGGCGCGACGAGGTGACCTGGCTGGCCCTGAACGCCCGCGCCTTCGCCTCCCACCCCGAGCAGGGCGCCTGGCAGCGGGCCGACCTCGACGCCCGCACCGCGGAGCCCTGGTTCGACCCCGCCGGGCTGCTCCTCGTGGTCGACGACGACGAGCGCCTGCTGGCCGCGCACTGGACGAAGACCGCCGACCCGGCCGACCCCGCGCACGGCGAGGTGTACGTCGTCGCGGTCGACCCGGGCGCCCAGGGCCGCGGCCTCGGCCGGGTCGTCACCCTCGCGGGCCTGCACCACCTCGCGGCGGGCGGCGCGAAGCTCGTCGAGCTCTACGTCGACGGCGACAACACCGCCGCCCAGCGCACCTACGCCGCGCTGGGCTTCGTGCGGGTCGCGACCGACGTCGTCTACGAGGGCGTCGCGGGGGCCGGCGAGTGAGCGCCGACGACGGGGTCGTCCTCGACCCCCTGGTGCTGCGCGGCGTCTTCGGCCGCGTGCCCGCCGGCGTGGTGGTGGTGGCCGGCGTCGTCGGCGGCGCCCCGCAGGGCCTGGTGGCCAGCACCTTCGTCGGGGTCAGCCTCGACCCGCCGCTGGTCTCGTTCTGCATCCAGTGGACCTCCAGCACCTGGCCGCTGCTCGAGCACCTCCCGCGCCTGGGCGTCAGCGTGCTGGGCGTGGACGACGAGGCCGTGGCCCGGCAGGTCGCCGGCCGCGGCGACCGGTTCGCGGGCGTCGACCTCGAGGTCACCGCCGAGGGGGCGGTGCTGCTGCCCGGGTCGACGGCGTGGCTGGAGACCTCCGTGCACCAGGTGGTGCCCGCCGGCGACCACGGCGTGGTGCTCCTGCGCGTGCACGCGCTGCGGGCCTTCGACGGGGTCGAGCCGCTGGTCTTCCACGGCAGCGCCTTCCGCGCCCTCCTGCCATGATGGCGGGCATGGTCGACACGACGGTCTCGGCCGCGACGCCGCGCCCGGCCACCCGCGAGCGCGAGGCCGGCCCCGAGCGCGGGCCCGACGGCCGGTTCTCCACCGGGGCCCGCACGGTGGCCGAGGCCCTCGAGGAGCACCTGGAGCCCGAGCAGCCCGGCGACGGCACCGACGAGGGCCCCGAGGAGGACGTCGAGGAGACCCTGCCCGACGACCGCTTCCTCGACCGCGAGCTCGGCTGGCTCGCCTTCAACGAGCGGGTGCTCGAGCTCGCCGAGGACGCGTCGCTGCCGCTGCTCGACCGCACCCGGTTCCTGGCGATCTTCGCCTCGAACCTCGACGAGTTCTTCATGGTCCGCGTCGCCGGCCTCAAGCGGCGCATCGCCACCGGGCTCGCGGTGCGCGCGGCGAGCGGCCTGGAGCCGCGCGAGGTGCTGGCGGCGATCAGCAAGCGCGCCCACGAGCTGATGGCCCGGCACGCCGCGGTGTTCAGCGACCAGGTGCGCCCGGCGCTGGCCGACGGCGACATCACCCTCGTCGGCTGGGAGGCGCTCTCGGAGGGCGAGCAGGCCGGGCTGCACGCCTTCTTCCGCGACGCCGTCTTCCCCGTGCTGACGCCGCTGGCCGTCGACCCGGCGCACCCCTTCCCCTACATCTCGGGCCTGTCGCTGAACCTGGCGGTGGTGGTGCGCAACACCACCACCGAGAAGGAGCACTTCGCCCGGGTCAAGGTGCCGCCGCTGCTGCCGCGGCTGGTGATGGTGCCCGAGGACACCGCGGACCTCGGCGACGGCGCCCGGGCCGCCTCGCCCGACGACGGCACCGGGGCGCCGCGCACCGGCTCGGAGGAGGGCGGCGAGCGCCGCGGCACCGGGCGCCCGGCCGGGCGCGAGCGCACGCGCTTCGTCTCCCTGGAGACGGTCATCGCCCACCACCTCGACCAGCTGTTCCCCGGCATGGAGGTCGTCGCCCACCACACCTTCCGGGTGACCCGCAACGAGGACCTGGAGGTCGAGGAGGACGACGCCGAGAACCTCCTCCAGGCGCTGGAGAAGGAGCTGCTGCGCCGCCGCTTCGGCCCGCCGGTGCGCCTGGAGCTCGCGGAGGACGCGCCCGAGGACATCCGCGACCTCCTGCTGCGCGAGCTGGGCGTGACCCGCGCGGAGACCTACGTGCTGCCCGAGCCCCTCGACCTGCGGGGCCTGAACCTCGTCGCCGACCTGTCGACGTCCGCGCGGCCCGACCTCAGCTACCCGACCTTCGTGCCGCGCACCCACCGCGCGCTGACCGACGGGCGCGAGCGGGCCAAGCCGAGCGACGTCTTCGCCGCGATCCGCGCCCGCGACGTGCTCCTGCACCACCCGTACGACTCGTTCTCGACCAGCGTGCAGGCCTTCCTCGAGCAGGCCGCCGCCGACCCGGACGTGCTGGCGATCAAGCAGACGCTGTACCGCACCTCGGGCGACTCCCCCATCGTCGACGCCCTGATCGACGCCGCCGAGGCCGGCAAGCAGGTGCTGGCCCTGGTCGAGATCAAGGCGCGCTTCGACGAGCAGGCGAACATCTCCTGGGCCCGCAAGCTCGAGCGCTCCGGCGTGCACGTCGTCTACGGCATCGTCGGGCTCAAGACCCACTCCAAGCTGTGCCTGGTGGTGCGCCAGGAGGGCGAGCGGCTGCGCCGCTACTGCCACGTCGGCACCGGCAACTACAACCCCAAGACGGCGCGGATCTACGAGGACCTGGGCCTGCTGACCGCCGACGACGAGGTCGGCGAGGACCTGACCAAGCTGTTCAACCAGCTCTCGGGGTACGCGCCGAAGACCCGGTACTCCCGGCTGCTGGTGGCGCCCCGCGGGCTGCGCCGCGGCCTGGTGGAGCGGATCGAGGCCGAGGCCGAGCACCACCGGGCCGGGCGCCCCGCCCGGGTGCGGATCAAGGTCAACTCGATGGTCGACGAGGCCGTCATCGACGCGCTGTACCGCGCCTCCCGCGCAGGGGTGCCGGTCGACGTGGTGGTCCGCGGCATCTGCGCGCTGCGCCCGGGCGTGCCCGGCCTCTCGGAGACGATCCGCGTGCGCTCGGTGCTCGGGCGCTTCCTGGAGCACTCGAGGATCTTCTCCTTCGAGGGCGGCGGCGAGCCCGAGGTGTGGATCGGCAGCGCCGACATGATGCACCGCAACCTCGACCGGCGGATCGAGGCCCTGGTGCGCCTGCGCGACCCCCAGCACCTCACCGAGCTCACCGAGCTGCTCGACCTGACGATGGACGAGCGCACGATCAGCTGGCACCTGGGCCCCGACGGGCGCTGGCAGCGCCCCCTCGCGGGCGGCGACGGGCTCGACCTCCAGGAGCACATGATCACCACGCGCGCGAGCCGGCGCCGCGCCCGGCGGCGGTGAGCGGGGCCGTCAGCGGCCCAGGGGCGACCAGCGCGGCGGCCACCACCGTCCGCGCGGCGGGGGCGGTGTGCTGGAGCACCGACCCGGACGCCCCGCCCGGGCCCGGGGGCGCCCCCGGGCTGCGGGTGCTGCTGGTGCACCGGCCGCGCTACGACGACTGGTCGTGGCCCAAGGGCAAGCTCGACCCCGGCGAGGGCGGCGTCGAGGCGGCCGTGCGCGAGGTCGCCGAGGAGACGGGCCTGCGGATCAGCCTCGGGCGCGACCTGCCGACGGCCCGCTACGCCCTCGACGAGCGCACCGCCAAGCACGTGGCCTACTGGGCGGCGCACGTGCCCGGCGCGCCCACCCCCGCACCGCCGCGCCCGGACGAGGTGGACGCCCTCGCGTGGGTGAGCACCGAGGAGGCCGAGCGCCGGCTGACCCGCCGCGGCGACCGGGTGCAGCTGCGGGCGCTGCTGGAGGCGCACGGTGAGAGCGCCCTGCGCACGTGGCCGCTGGTGGTGCTGCGGCACGGGCACGCCCGGCCGAAGTCGGTGTGGGGCCACGAGGACGCCGACCGGCCGCTGTCGCAGGTGGGCGCCCTCCAGGCGCAGGCGCTGGTGGGCCTGCTGCCCGCGTGGTCGCCGGCCAGGGTGGTCTCCAGCCCGTGGGAGCGCTGCCTGCAGACGGTGGAGCCGTACCTGGCGCGCAGCGGCGCCCCGCTGAAGGTGAAGGGGCGGCTCAGCGAGGCGGGGCACCGTCGCGAGCCGGCCAAGGTGGGGCGGCTGGTCGCCAAGCTCCTGGCCAGGGGGCGGCCGACGGTCGTGTGCACGCACCGGCCGGTGCTGAGCACCGTGCTCGGCACCCTCGCCGGGCACACGAGCGCCGGGGTCGGCGACGCGATCCCCCGGACCGACCCGTACCTCGAGCCGGGCGAGGCGCTGGTGGCGCACGTGTCGATGACGTCGGGCCGCGTCGTGCGGGTCGAGCGGCACCTGCCGGGACGGTGGTGACCGCGGTGGTAGCGGCTGCCGCCCGGCCCGGTCCAGCGATCACACCAGATCGTTATCCGATCGTGCTCAACGGGTGAGCATCGCACGACTCGTGACCGGTTGTCGCGCCCGCCGCGTGATCCGACATCGCCCGTTCACCTGCGGTTCACCGAGGGCCGCCGAACGGGTCACCTGCCGTCCCTAGCGTCGCCGCCGACCGACGAGCCCGTCGGAAGCCCGGGCTGCCCGGGTGCTGCCCGCCAGGAAGGCCCCTCACGTGAAGCGCTCCACCACCGGCCGCCGCGCCGCCCTGCCCGCCGCCCTCGTCCTCGGGTCCCTCGTGCTCGCCGGCTGCTCCGCGCCGAACGAAGAGCCGGCCCCCGGTGCGGAGGGCACGGCCTCCCCGTCCGGGGGGGCCGCCCTGTCCGGCGAGCTCAACGGCGCCGGCGCGACCTCGCAGAGCTCGGCCATGGAGGCGTGGATCGCCGGCTTCACCGAGGTGCAGCCCGACGTCACGGTCAACTACGACGCTGCCGGCTCCGGCGCCGGGCGCGAGCAGTTCATCGCGAGCGGCGTCTCCTTCGCGGGCTCCGACGCCTACCTGGACGAGGAGGAGCTGACCGCCGCGCAGGAGCGCTGCGCCGGTGGCGACGCCATCGGCCTGCCGCTGTACATCTCGCCGATCGCCGTCATCTACAACCTCGAGGGCGTCGACGAGCTCAACCTCACGCCGGCCACCATCGCCAAGATCTTCAACCAGCAGATCACCGACTGGTCCGACCCGGCGATCACCGCCGACAACGGTGGCACCGCGCTCCCCGCGGGCCCGATCACCCCCGTGAACCGCGCCGACGACTCGGGCACCACCGAGAACTTCATGGAGTACCTGGTGGCCACCGCGGGCGCCGACTTCCCCCACGAGCCCGACGGCGTGTGGCCGGTCGAGGGCGGCGAGGCGGCGCAGGGCACCGACGGCGTCGTGCAGGCCGTCACCGGCGGCACCGGCACCATCGGCTACGCCGACGCCAGCCGCGCCGGCGACCTCGGCGTGGTCTCGATCGGCGTCGGCGAGGGCTTCGAGCAGCCGACCCCCGAGGCCGCCGCCGCGGTGGTCGACGCCTCCCCGGCGGCCGAGAGCCGCCCCGAGGGCGACCTGGCGATCGACCTCGACCGCTCCAGCACCGAGGCCGGCGCCTACCCGCTGGTGCTGGTCAGCTACACCATCGCCTGCACGACGTACGAGGACGCGGAGGAGGCCGAGCGGGTCAAGGCCTTCCTGACCTACATCGCCAGCGAGGAGGGCCAGACCGCCGCCGCCGAGAACGCCGGCTCGGCGCCGATCTCAGCCGACCTCCGCACCCAGGTCGAGACGTCGATCGAGAGCATCACCGCCGCCAGCTGAGCCCGGCCGGCGCCGCCCCTGGACGCTGCGCACCGCGCGGCACCATCATCAGGGGCGGCGCCGGGCACCACCCCACCACAGCAGCAGGAGGTCCTCCCGGATGTCGAGCACCGCCCCGCCACCCACCCGGATCGGCGGGGCTCGGGCCCGCCAGGGCGACCGCGTCTTCCGCGGCACCGCCACCGCGGCCGGCACGGCGATCCTCCTGATCCTGGCCGGGGTCACCGCCTTCCTCGTCGCCGAGTCGATCCCGGCGCTCACCGCACCCGCCGAGGAGGTGCCCGGCGGCGAGGGCTTCGCCCGCTACGTCGGGCCGCTGCTCTTCGGCACCGTCCTCGCGGCGATCATCGCCCTGCTGGTCGGGGCGCCCCTGGGCGTGGGCATCGCGCTCTACCTCTCGCACTTCGCGCCGCGGCGCCTCGCCTACGGGCTCGGGTACGTCATCGACCTGCTCGCGGCGGTGCCGAGCATCGTGTTCGGGCTCTGGGGGATCTTCACCCTCGGCCCGGCGCTGGTGCCGATCTACGTCTGGCTCGAGGCGAACGCAGGGTGGATCCCCTTCTTCGCCGGACCGGCGTCGGCCACCGGCCGCACGATCCTCACCGCGGGCCTCGTGCTCGCCGCGATGATCCTCCCCGTGGTCACCGCCATCTCCCGCGAGATCTTCTCGCAGACCCCGCGCCTGCACCAGGAGGCGGCCCTCGCCCTGGGCGCCACCCGCTGGGAGATGATCCGCTACGCCGTCATCCCCTACGGCCGCTCCGGGGTCGTCTCCGCCGCCATGCTCGGGCTGGGCCGCGCGCTCGGGGAGACCATGGCGGTCGCCCTGGTCCTCAGCGCCTCCGGCGGGGTCGGGCTGAACCTCATCAGCTCGTCGAACCCCGGGACGATCCCGGCGAACATCGCCCTCAACTTCCCCGAGGCCACCGGGCTCGCGGTCAACACCCTCATCGCCACCGGGCTGGTGCTCTTCGTGCTGACCTTCGCCGTCAACTTCGCGGCCCGCGCCATCGTGAACCGCCGCGCCGAGTTCTCCGGAGCCAACTGATGACCGAGGTCCGCGCCCCCGAGACCGCCACCCCGCCGTCCCCACCGGTCCCGTCGGCACCGGTGCGCCTCGGCACCCGGTCGCTGCCCCGGTGGGCGCCGCTCGGCGCCTACGCGGCCGGTGCGGCCGCGGCGGGCGCGCTGCTGCTGGTCACCGGGTTCTCGCTCGCCGGCTGGGTGGTGCTCACGGCCCTGGTCGGCACCGTCCTGCTCGTCGGCGCCTCGCGGGCCGTCGAGGGCGCCCGCAAGGCCACCGACCGCCTCGTCACCGTGCTGGTCACCGGTGCGTTCCTCGTCGCGCTGCTGCCGCTGGTCTCCGTCACCTACACCGTGGTGAGCCGGGGCGCGGCCCGCTTCGACGCCCAGTTCTTCACGTACTCGATGCGCGGCGTCGTCGGCGAGGGCGGGGGGGCCTACCACGCCATCGTGGGCACGCTGATCATCACCGCCCTGGCCACGCTGATCTCCGTGCCGGTCGGCCTGCTCACCGCGGTCTACCTCGTCGAGTACGGGCGCGGGCAGCTCGCCCGGGCCATCCGCTTCCTCATCGACGTCATGAGCGGCATCCCGTCGATCGTCGCCGGCCTGTTCGCCTTCGCGCTGTTCACCCTGTTCCTGGGGCCGGGTGCGCGGCTCGGCATCATGGGCGCCGTCGCGCTCTCGGTGCTGATGATCCCGCTGGTGGTCCGCTCCACCGAGGAGATGCTCAAGCTCGTGCCCAACGAGCTGCGCGAGGCCTCCTACGCCCTCGGCGTGCCCAAGTGGCTCACCATCGTGCGCGTCGTGCTCCGCACCGCGGTCGCGGGCATCGCCACCGGCGTCACCCTCGCCGTCGCCCGGGTGATCGGCGAGACCGCCCCGCTGCTGGTGACGGTGGGCACCACGACGTCGGTCAACCTGAACCCGTTCGAGGGACGCATGGCGTCCCTGCCGACGTTCTCGTACTTCTCCTTCACCCAGCCCGGCGCCAACCCGCAGTTCGCGGTGGAGCGGGCCTGGACGGCGGCGCTGACACTCGTCATCCTGGTGATGCTGTTCAACCTGCTCGCGCGGGTCATCTCCAAGGTCTTCTCCCCGAAGGCCCGCTGAGCGGCCCAGCCGCCCTCACCTCCGCACCCGCTCCAGAAGGGCTCCCATGGGCAAGCGCATCGACGTCTCGGACCTCGACATCTACTACGGCGACTTCCTCGCCGTCGAGAAGGTGACGATGGTGATCGAGCCGCGCACCGTGACGGCGCTGATCGGGCCGTCCGGGTGCGGGAAGTCGACGTTCCTGCGGTCGCTGAACCGCATGCACGAGGTCATCCCCGGCGCCCACGTCGAGGGCAAGGTCGTCATGGACGGCCAGGACATCTACGGGTCCGACGTCGACCCGGTCGACGTCCGCCGCTCGATCGGCATGGTCTTCCAGCGCCCGAACCCGTTCCCGACGATGTCGATCGCCGAGAACGTGCTCGCCGGCCAGCGGCTGAACAACAAGCGGATGCGGAAGGCGGAGTCCGAGGAGCTCGTCGAGCGCTCGCTGCGCGGCGCGAACCTCTGGGAAGAGGTCAAGGACCGGCTCGGCCGCCCCGGCTCGAGCCTGTCCGGCGGCCAGCAGCAGCGCCTGTGCATCGCCCGGGCCATCGCCGTCCAGCCCCAGGTGCTGCTCATGGACGAGCCCTGCTCCGCGCTCGACCCGATCTCGACCCTCGCCATCGAGGACCTCATCGGCGAGCTCAAGCAGGACTACACGATCGTCATCGTGACCCACAACATGCAGCAGGCCTCGCGGGTCTCCGACGAGACGGGCTTCTTCAACATCGCGGGCACCGGCAAGCCCGGCAAGCTCATCGAGATGGCCGACACCACGACGATGTTCTCGAACCCGTCGCAGAAGGCCACGGAGGACTACGTCTCCGGCCGCTTCGGCTGAGCCGCGTCGACCGGGCGCCGGGGGCGCTCAGTCCTCGGCGAGCCCGAGCGCCTGGTCGATCCGGGCCTGGCTGAGCGGCGCGCCGTCGTCCCCGGCCTCCGAGGCCGCGACGACGAGCTCCCCGTAGAGCTCGATCTCCTCCGCGAGGAGGTCGTCGTCGAGCCGACGCCCGGCCACCATGGGGCCCACTTTACGAGGCGGCCCCCGCCGCGTCCTGAGGTTGCCGGTGCTCGCGGGAGCTCCGGGGTGCAGGGGCGGCGCCGGCGCGGTGGGGTGGTGGCGTGCACCCGATCGACGCCCTGCGCCGCACCGCCTTCCTGCTGGAGCGCGCGCAGGAGCCCACCTACCGGGTCGCGGCGTTCCGCACGGCGTCGCTGACCGTGGCGGGCCTGCCGGACGCCGAGCTGCACCGCCGCGCCGCCGACGGCACGCTCACCGACCTGCCGGGCATCGGCCCGAAGACCGCGGGCGTGGTCACCGAGGCCCTGGCCGGGGCCGTGCCGGCCTACCTGCAGCGCCTCGAGGACGCCGCGGGCGACCTCACCGAGCTCGACGACGCCGCGCGCGCGCTCCTGGGCTCCCTGCGCGGCGACCTGCACGCGCACTCCGACTGGTCCGACGGCGGCAGCCCGGTGGAGGAGATGGCGGCCAGCGCCCTCGACGTCGGGCACGAGTACCTCGCGATCACCGACCACTCCCCGCGCCTCGGCGTGGCCAACGGGCTCACCGCCGAGCGGCTGGAGCGCCAGCTCGCGCTGGTCGCCCGGCTCGACGGCCAGCTGGGCGAGGGCTTCCGGCTGCTGACCGGCATCGAGGTCGACATCGTCGACCGCGGCGCTCTCGACCAGACCCCGGAGCTGCTCGAGCGGCTCGACGTGGTCGTGGCGTCGGCGCACTCGGGCCTGGGCGGCAAGCAGGCGCCCGAGGTGATGACCGAGCGGCTGGTCACGGCGGTGTCGAACCCGCACGTGGACGTGCTCGGGCACTGCACGGGCCGCCTGGTGCGCCCGCGCGAGCAGGCCCGGCCCGGTGGGCGCGGCCGCCAGCAGCAGCCCCGGCCGGAGGCGCCCTTCGACGCGGAGGAGGTCTTCGCCGCGTGCGCCGC
>CADCUY010000030.1 GCA_902806005.1 uncultured Quadrisphaera sp.
TGGTGGGGCGCCTCCGCGGGGGGGGGGGCGGCGCTGGGGGCGGGGGGGCGGGGGGGGGCGGGTGCGGCGGCCGGCGCCGGCGCGTACGCCGCCGGGGCCGGGGTGGCCGCCAGACCTGGTGACCAGGTGCTCGGCTGCCCGTACCCGTAGCCGTCTGCCATGGATCCTCCTGCGCTGTCCGCGGCGAGGGCGCACCCCTCCCCGACCTCTGCCATCGGCCGGACGGGGGTGGTCCTTGAGCGGCGGCGCGGACGAGCGCCGGTCAGCCGGTGCAGGCCTCCGGGCGGGCGTGCGCGGCGGCGCGCTCGGCGACGGCGTCGCTGACAGCGGCGGCGCCGCCCACGACGATCACCATGCACGGCGCCAGCCGCTCCAGCTCCGCCTCGACGGCGGGCGGCAGCTCGTCGCGGCGGGTGAGCAGCACCGGCCCGAGGCCCAGGGTGGAGGCGCCCATCGACAGCGCGTCGGCCGGCGCCTCGCCGCTGGCCAGGTGCACCACGGCCGCCTCCCCCGGCGTCCACGACAGCCGGGAGACCTCGGCGGAGGTCTCGTACCGGTCGGCCCCGGCGTAGCGCACCGACGCCGTGGTGCCCACTGCCCCGGACGGCAGCGCGAGCCCCTCGACGGACCGCACGGCCGGCGCCGGGGGCTGGGACGCCGACGCCGCCGCCCCACCGGCGGCGGAGGCCAGCGACAGCACGACCGCGAGCGCCCCGGCGCGGCCGGGCGTCACGAGGACCGGCGCCCCAGCGCGGTCACGCTGGCCAGCGGCGCCGGCACGAGCACGAGCCGCGGGCGCGCGTCGACGGCCTCGACGTCGTCCAGCACGGAGGCCAGCCCGCGGGTGGCGGCGCGGCCGGCGACCAGGGCCAGCGCCCGCTCGCGGCGGTGCTCTCGGCGCTGGGTCGGGGTGACGGGGCGTGAGCGCATGCCGGCATCGTGGCCGGGACCGTCGACCGGTGTCACTCCACGTGGCACCCACGCCCTCGACGGCCCTCACGATCGCCGCAGCGCCTCACCGCAGGCACCTCTCGGTCACGTTCCGTGACCGAGAGGTGCCTGCGGTCGTCAGCGAGGCCTCAGACGACGACGCGCAGGACCTCCTCCAGCGTGGTGAGCCCGCGGGCCACCTTCCCCCACCCGTCCTGGCGCAGCGAGACCATGCCGCGCTCGCGCCCGAGCCGGTCGATGTCGGCGGTCGAGGCCCCGGCCACGGCCAGGCGCTCGACCTCCTCGTCGACGGTGAGCACCTCGTGCAGCGCCACCCGCCCCTTGTAGCCGGTGCGGGAGCACAGCGCGCAGCCCACCGGCCGGTGCAGGGTGGGCACGGCCTGCCCCGGCGTCCACGGGTAGCGGGCCCCGATCAGCTCCTCGGGCGCCGGGATGTAGGCCTCCGCGCAGGTCGCGCACAGCTTGCGCGCCAGGCGCTGCGCGACCACGGCGTCCAGCGCGGAGCCGACGAGGAACGGCTCGATGCCCATCTCGACCAGGCGGGTCACGGCCGACGCGGCGTCGTTGGTGTGCAGCGTGGAGAGCACCAGGTGCCCCGTGAGCGAGGCCTCGATCGCGATCTGCGCCGTCTCGTGGTCGCGGATCTCCCCCAGCAGCACGATGTCGGGGTCGCTGCGCAGGATCGAGCGCAGGGCTCCCGCGAAGGTCAGCCCGGCCTTGGGGTTCACCTGCACCTGGTTGATCCCGGGCAGGCGGTACTCGACGGGGTCCTCGACGGTGATGACGTTGACGGTGGGGTTGCTGACGACGTTGAGCGTGGCGTACAGCGTCGTCGACTTGCCCGACCCCGTGGGCCCGGTGACCAGCACCATCCCGTAGGGCTTGGTGAAGCTCGCCTGGAAGCGGGCCAGGTTGCCGTCGGAGAACGCGAGGTCGGTGAGCCCGAGGCGCGCGGTGGAGTTGTCGAGGATCCGCATGACGACCTTCTCGCCCCACACCGTGGGCAGGGTGGCCACGCGCAGGTCGACGGTGCGCCCCCCGAGGTCGACCGACATCCGCCCGTCCTGGGGGCGGCGGCGCTCGGCGATGTCCATGTCGGCCATGACCTTCAGCCGCGAGGTGACCCCGGCGCCCAGCTGCTGCGGGGAGCGCATGACCTCGTGCAGCACCCCGTCGATGCGGTAGCGGATGCGCAGGTCGGACTCGGTGGGCTCGATGTGGATGTCGCTGGCGCGGTCCTGCACGGCCTGGGTGATGAGCAGGTTGACGAAGCGGACCATCGGGGCGTCGTCGACGACCTCGCGCAGCCGCGCCAGGTCGGCGACGGCCGCGCCCGCCGGGCTGGACGTCGGGCCGCCCAGCTCGGTGGTGAGGTCGCCCATCTCGGCGTCGGCCCGGCAGTACCGGTCGATCGCGGCGGTCAGGTCGTCGCGGGTGGCGACCACGGCGCGGACGTCGGTGCCCACGACGGAGCGGACGTCGTCGACCGCGAACACGTTGCCGGCGTCGGCCATGGCGAGCACCACGCGGCCGTCGTCGAAGCCGATCGGCAGCACGCTGTGACGCCGGCACAGGGCAGCGGGCACGGTGCGCACCGCGACGACGTCGATCGGGTGCTCGGCGAGGTCGACGAACTCCAGGCCGGCCTGGCGAGCCAGCGCGCGCACCAGCTGCACCTCGGTGATCACGCCCTGCTCGACCAGCAGGCGCGCGAACGGGCGGCCCAGGCGCAGCTGGTCGGCCTCGGCCGCGCGCACCTGCTCCGGAGCCGCCAGCCCCTGCTCGAGCAGGATGTCGCCGAGCTGCCTCACCCGGGGAGCCTCGACCCGCTCAGGTCCAGCCTTGAGGCCGGGTCACCCGGGTGCGCCCGCCAGGGCCCGCTCCAGCGCGGTGCGCATCGCCTCCAGGGGTGCGGGGCGCCCGGTCATCAGGCGCACCTGCTCGGCGGCCTGGTGCAGCAGCATCGCCGACCCGCCGACCACCACCCCGCCGCGCTCGGCCCACGCCGCCGCGAGGTCGGTGGGCCACGGCGCGTAGACGACGTCGAGCAGCACCCCGGCGCCGCCCCCGCCCGCCCCGGGGCGCCGCAGCGCCGCGGCGAGGCCGTCGGCCGCGCCCGCGGGCACCGTGGAGACC
>CADCUY010000031.1 GCA_902806005.1 uncultured Quadrisphaera sp.
GGCGATGGTCTCGAGGCCGTCAGTGGTCCGAGCCGGCGTCCGTGACAGCAGCACGGGATCCCCGCCGTCACGAGCGACCGAGGTGACGACGTCGCTGGGGGCGTCAGCGGCGGGGCTCCCACCGCGCAGGTGGACCTCCAGCCGCGCGTCGTCCCCATCACCGCTGCCACAGCCCGCGACGCTGAACACGAGCAGCCCGACGAGCGACGACGACGCCCAGCGGACCACCACCACAGCGAAGCAGAGATCGAAGGCGTGGTTCAGCCGGTCAGACGGGCCGTGGTCCGGCACCGGCCTCGTGCACGGTGCTCGGGCTGCCGCCGGGCGCACCGGCGCCCTGACCCCGGTCGAGGGTCCGCCGCGTCCACCGAGGCTGCTAGGACGGCGACGACGCGGTCGGGGATGCTGTGCTCGTGGACGCTGCGATCGACTCCGTGCGCTTGCGCGAGGTGGTCGCTGAGCACGTCGACGCCGGCCTCGTCCCCGGTGCGGTGGTGGCGGTGAGCCGAGGCGGGCGGGTGTGGCTCGACGCGGTGGGACGCGCCGCCGTCGACGGCCCACCGATGGCCACCGACGCGGTGGTGCGGATCAGCTCGATGACGAAGCCCCTGACGGCGGTGCTGACGCTGCTGCTGGCCCAGGACGGGGTCCTGGACCTCCACGACCCGGTCGAGCGGTGGCTGCCCGAGCTCGTCGACCGCCGCGTGCTGCGCCGCCTCGACGGGCCCGTCACCGCCACCGAGCCCGCCGAGCACCGCACGACCGTCGAGGACCTGCTGACCATGCGCATGGGCTTCGGCTTCGCCTTCGAGGTGGAGTCGTGCCCGGTCGCCGACCTCGCGGCCGCCGCCGGGCTGGGGATGGGACCGCCGCTGCCTTCCGCGGTCCCCCACTCCCCCGACGAGTGGCTCGCCCGGTTCGCAGAGCTGCCGCTGATGGAGCAGCCCGGGCGCCACTGGCGCTACGAGCTGGCGTTCGCGGTGCTCGGGGTCGTGCTGGCCCGCGCCGCCGGAGCCCCCCTCGCGCAGGTCATGGCTGAACGCCTCCTCCTGCCCCTGGGGATGGCCGACACCGGCTTCGCCGTCCCCGAGCACGCCCGGTCGCGCCTGGTCCCCTGCTACACCGCTGACGGTGCGGGTGGGCTGGCCCTCCTCGACGGCGTCGATGACAGCGACTGGCTCGCCGCGCCCTCCTTCCCCCACGCCGGAGGCGGTCTGGTGTCCACCGCGCCGGACTACCTGCGCTTCGCCCGCTTCGTGCTCGCCGGCGGGGTGCACGAAGGCGCTCGGCTGCTGTCCGGCGGCGCAGTCGCGGCGATGACGACCGACCAGCTGACCCCCGCACAGCGCAGCGGCAGCTCCGCCGGCGCGTTCCTCGACGGCGGGGGGTGGGGCTACGGCGTGCAGGTGCTCTCCACAGGGACCGGGCCCTCGTCACGGACCTCGCGCTTCGGGTGGGGCGGCGGGCTGGGCACGACGTGGTTCGCCCACCCCGGCCACGACACCACTGCGGTCCTGCTCACCCAGTGCCTGCCCCCACCCGGACCGCTGGTCACGGCGTTCTGGGCTGCGCTTCAGGAGGGGCTGGACGACTGACCGGCGTCGCCCGGGGCGACTTCCCCGGGTGCTGCGACCTCCGGCCGTTCCTCGTCGTCGACGGCGTGCTGACCAACCGACTGCGCGACGGCGAGGTCGTCCTGCACCCCGGCCAGGTGTTCGCCGCCCCCTGCGGCGTCGAGCACTGCCCGCCCCGAACAGTCCGCCTACAGCCCGGTGCGCACGTTGGTCCACGCCATCGCGCTGCAGGCGGCGCTCGGTCCACCGGTGCGCCAGGGTGAAGCCCGGATGGTCACGGGCACCGGTGAGGCTGGCGCAGACCCCATGCCCCCCACCAGGGGCGGCAGTCGGGGGCCGTCCCCGCCCTGGCCGGGGTGAGGACCACTCAGGCACCACCACGGGGTCCTCTCACCCGGTCGCGGGCATGGTCGCCGTGTCGCTGACGGGGCCGAGCATGAAGCCCCCGTCGGCGAGCAGCTCGGTGCCCGTGGCGAACCGGGCGTCGTCGGAGGTCAGGAAGGCGACGTAGGTGCTGATCTCCTCGACGGTGGCCAGGCGGGGGACGGCGCAGTCGTCGACGGGTGACCAGAGGTTCCCTGCGGGGTCGTGGGCGAGGGGGGTCTCGATGATGCCGGGGTGGAAGCCGTTGACCCGGATCCCGTCGCGGGCGAGTTCCTCGGCGGCGGTCAGCGTCAACCCGCGGACGCCCCACTCGCTGGCGCCGTAGGAGACCAGGCCGGCCGCGGGGCCCAGGCCGCCGACGGAGTTGAGGTTCAGGATGTTGCCGCCGCCACCACGTCTCATGGAGGGCACCACGGCCTGGATGCCGAGGAAGGTGCCGACCAGGTTGGTCTCGAGGACCTTCCCGAAGTCGCTGACGGGCAGGTCCGCGACGGGACCGCCGATGGCCTGCGCGGCGTTGTCGACCAGGACCGAGACGGGGCCGGAGGCCTCCTCGGCTGCGGCGACCGCAGCGGCCCACTGCTCCTGGTCGGTGACGTCGAGCTCGGCGGCGATGACGCGGTCGTGGCCGAGGTCGTCGACGAGGCCGGCGAACCGGTCGGTGCGGCGGGCACCGGCGGCGCCGGTGACGATGACGGTGCGGTCGGTGAAGCGGTCCATGACGGTCCTCCTCGCGGGTGCGGCGCTCAGGCGTGGGCGCCGGTGTAGTCGTCTGCGTCGGTGGTCAGCGCGAGGTCTCGCTGGGCGCGCGCGGCCTCCAGCCGCTCGCTCAGCGCCCGGATGACGTTGTCGTAGGCGTCGGAGCCGAGCAGCTGGCGGCGTGGTGGCTGGTCCAGCTCGCCGATGGCGAGGATGGCCTCCGCCATCTTGCGGGGGTCCCCGGCGACGTCGGTCGCCGAGCGGTCGGCGTCGGCGCGCAGGAACTGCACCGCCGGGGTGCCGTCGTACGCCGGCGGGTGCGGGACGACGTCGGACTTGCTGGCGAAGTCGGTGCGGGCCACCCCGGGCTCGACCAGGGTGGTGGCGATGCCGAAGGGCTCCAGCTCGCCGGCGAGGGCCTCGAAGAAGCCCTCGACCGCCCACTTGCTGGCGTGGTAGAGCGAGTACCCGGGGAAGGCCATGTGGCCGCCCTGGCTGGAGAGCTGGAGCAGGCGGCCGCCGCCCTGGGCGCGCAGGTGCGGGGTGACCGCGCGGGCCAGGTGGATGGCGGCGGTGACGTTGGTGCGCAGCTGCAGGTCGATCTGCTCGTCGGTGAACGCCTCGGCCATCCCGACCAGGCCGAACCCGGCGTTGGAGACGACGACGTCGATGCGGCCGAGGTCGGCGAAGGCGGCACCGACGACCTCCCGCAGCTGGGCCGTGTCGGTGACGTCGAGCTCGCGCACCCACAGGCGGTCCCCGTGCTGCGCCGCGAGGTCGGCGAGCCGCGTCGGGTCCCGCAGGGTCGCGGCGACCCGGTGGCCGCGCTCGAGCAGCAGTTCGGTCAGGTGGCGACCGAGGCCGCTGGACGTGCCGGTGATGAACCAGGTGGTGCTCACAGGGAGGCTCCTCGTGACGTGCGGGGGTGCGGCTGGGGATGGGGGATCACTCGGCTGCGCCCAGCTGCTCGCGGGCGGCGGGGACGTCGAGGAGGAAGTGCATGCTGGCGATCCGGTCGTCGCGGTAGCGGTAGAGCGCCCACTCGGCGATGGCGAAGCCGGCGCCGGTGGGCGGGATGCCCAGCCACGTGCCCGTGGGCGTCCCGGTGTCGGTCAGCCGGACCGCGACGGTGTCGCCCTGGACGACGAGGTCCTCGACGCTCCAGTGGAAGTCGGGGACGACGGCGATGTTGCCGGCGATGGCGGCTGCGTAGTCGGCGAGGGTGACGGGCTGGCCGTTGAAGGCGATCCGGTCGTGGACGTGGGCGCCGAGCTCGTCCAGACGGCGGTCGTTGAGGGAGGCGAGGTAGTCCAGCCAGTGGTCGCGCAGGTCGGTCATCGGATCTCCTGGGTGTCGGGTCACAGGGTGCGCAGGGCGTGGAAGCGCTGCGCGAGTGCTCTGGTGCGGACGGTGCTGCGGGGGGCGAAGTGGTCCCAGCCGTGGACCAGCCCGGGCAGGACGTGGAGCTCGGCGCTGGTCCCGGCGGCCCACAGGGCCCGGGCGTAGGCCACGGTCTCCTCACGGAAGATGTCGAGCTCGCCGACCTCGAGGTAGGCCGGGGCCAGCCCGCGGTGGTCGCTCAGCCGCGCGGGCGCGACGGTGGCGGGCACGGCCGACCCGCCTCGGTCGTCGCCGAGCACGGCGTCCCACCCGGTGCGGTTGCTGCTGTACGGCCAGGACGCCACGGGGGCGAGGACGGGGTCGGGGTCGACGGTGCGGTCGTCGAGCATCGGGTAGACGAGCAGCTGCTTGGCCAGCGGCAGGCCAGCGTCGCGGGCGCGGATGGCGGCGGCAGCCGCCAGCCCGCCGCCGGCGCTCTCACCCATGACGCCGATGCGGGCCGGGTCCACGCCCAGGTCGGCGGCGTGCTCGACCAGCCAGGTCAGGCCGGCGTACACGTCCTCGCCCGGCAGCGGACCCTGCGCCTCGGGGGCGCGGCGGTACTCCACGGACAGGAAGGCCACCCCCGTGGCGGCGACGTGCTCGGCGATGTAGGGCGCGAACAGGGCGACCTGGCCGGCGATCATGCCGCCGCCGTGGGCGTGGACGACCGCCGGTCGACCGGTGGTGGCCGGGCCGGCGGGCTCGCGGCGCGGGGTGAACCACCACAGCACGACCTCCGCGCCGTCGGAGGACGTCGTGGTGAAGGTGCGCTGGTCGACCTCGGCGTGGTCCAGACCGGCGGTGAGCACCGGGTAGAGGGCGGCCACGCCGTCGCGGACGGCTCGCCAGTCGCCCGGGGCGGGGGGTGGTGGCGGTGCGTCCCCGACCAGGGCGGTGATGGCTGCGGCCACCTCGGGGTCGGTGGTCATCGTCATGGGTGGTCCTCCCGTGTCGTCATGTCGACGACGCTAGGAGCTAGAGTGCGATCTAGGTCAAGCTGGAGGGGGATCAGCGGTGGACGAGGATCTGACGATCGGGCAGGTCAGCGAGAGGACCGGCCTGGGCGTCCACGCCCTGCGCTACTACGAGCGCGAGGGACTGCTGATGGGGCCGGTGCCGCGCAGCGCCGGCGGACGGCGGGCCTACGGCCGGCTCGACGTCGAGTGGCTGGTGCTGTGCAACCGGTTCCGCTCCTGCGGGATGCCGGTGGCCGACATCCGTCGCTACGCCTCCCTGGTCAGCGCTGGGCCGGGCAACGAGGCCGAGCGCCTGGAGCTGCTGCGCGAGCACGAGGTGCGGGTGCGCGCCGAGATCGAGCAGCTGAGCGAGAACCTCGCCGTCATCGAGTCCAAGGCGCGGCTGTACTCCGACCACCTGGAGGCCGGCACGGCCAGTGACCTGTGGACCGGGCAGGCGCCGTCGTGCCTGGCCGTCGAGGCCCTCGCCGCGCGGGGCCGCTGACGGCGACCAGCGCCAGCCCCCAGCGGGCGGGGACAGCCCCGCACCGGCTCCGGCCCGTGGACGCGACGACGACACCGGGCGCAGGCCGTCGCGCTCGCCCGGCGTCCGGGCGGGCGCAGGCGTGCGACGGATCCCCAGGGCCCCCGGCCGCCGGGTCGGTCGGTGGGCGACGGCCGTCAGGCGGTCATCTCCCCGCGGGCCTCGAGCTGCTCGATGTAGGCGGAGGCGGCCTTGAGCATGCCGCGCAGGGTGTCGAGCGGGGTGCCGTCGGCAGCCCCGAACAGGTACACCTGCTCCCCGCTCGCGGTGAGCCCGTAGCGCACGTGCATGCGCCCTCCCACGATGGCCAGCCGGTCGTCGCTCATGGTCGTCCTCCTCAGGGCGGGGGCTCCGCTCGTCGGGGCCGACGAACGCGGTGGCGTGTCCCTGGCACTGATGGTGACGGTGGGGGACAGCAAGTCAAGCATCCCCGCCGCGCCGTAACACGGCTGTCGTTTGGCAGTTCGAGTTGCGCTCCGCCGCCGACGGTGTAGAAGGACCGACGGTGCGTCAGTAGGTGAAGGTGGCGACCTGGGTGCGCAGCGACGCGGCCAGCACCGCGAGGTCGTCGACCGCGGCCCGGGTCTGGGCCAGCGCCGCGGTCGTCGAGCCCGCCGCCGCCGCGACCTGGTCGATGTTCCCCGCGATCAACCCCGACCCCTGCGCCGCCCCAGCCACCGACCGCGTCACCTCCTGCGTGGTCGCCGTCTGCTCCTCGACCGCCGACGCGATCGAGACCTGCAAGTCGTTGATCACCCCCACGATCGAGGAGATCTCCTCGATCGCCGCCACCGCCCCGGTGGTGTCCCCCTGGATCGCCAGCACCCGCGCCGCGATGTCCTCCGTCGCCCGCGCGGTCTCCTGCGCCAGCTCCTTGACCTCCCCCGCGACCACGGCGAAGCCCTTGCCGGCCTCCCCCGCCCGCGCCGCCTCGATCGTCGCGTTCAACGCCAACAGGTTCGTCTGCTCCGCGATCGAGGTGATCGTCTTGACCACCGCCCCGATCTCGGAGGAGGAGACGCCGAGCGCGCTGACCCGCGCGGTGGTCGCCGCGGCCACCTCGACGGCGCGCGCCGCGACCCGTGCGGCCTCGTTGGCGTTCAGGGCGATCTCCCGGATCGAGGCCCCCATCTGCTCGCTGCCGGCCGCCACGGTCGCGACGTTGCGCGAGACCTCGCCCGCGGCGGCGGCGGCGACCCCCGACTGCGCGCTGGTCTGCTCGGCCGAGGCGGAGATCGACGACGCCGACGCGCTCAGCTCCTCGGCGCTGGAGGCCACCGCGTCCGCGGAGCCCACCACCGAGGCCATCACCGAGCGCAGGGAGCCCAGGGCCTCGTCCAGCGCCCCGGCCATGCGTCCCAGCTCGTCGCGCTGGACCAGCCCCGAGGTGCGGGTCAGGTCGCCGCCGGCCATGGCCGCCAGCACCGCCGCGACGGCGCCGACCGGGCGCGTCACCGAGACCACGATCGCCCGGCCGATGAGCACCAGCACGAGCACGCCCACCAGGGACACCACGGCGGCGCGCAGCAGCGCGGCCGCCTCCTGGGCCTCCACGGCCTCCTGGGCCCGCGCGACGCGGCCGTCCACGGCCTCCTGGACCAGGGCGATCTCGCGCTCGATCTCCTCGGAGGCGGCGGTGAAGCTGCCGAGGCGCAGCCGGGCGACCACCGGCTTGGTCCGCGCGTCGGTGGCGATGGACTCCGCGGTCGACAGGTAGTTGGCCACCGCCGGCCCCAGCTCGTCGACCGCCCGGTCGAGGTCGCCGCCGAGCTCGGTGGCGGTGATCGTCTCGACCTCCGCGCGCAGCCGCGCCGCGTCGGCGTCCAGGGCCGTCGACGCCGCCTCGGCCTCCTTGGGCGTCGCGGCGAGCAGCACGCCCAGCACGTCGCCGCGCACGTCGGCGCGCAGCACGCCGATCCTGAGCACGGCCCGGCTGGTGCCGGTGGTCTCCACCAGCGCCTCGGTGCTCGCACCGGCGGCGCGCAGGTCGCGGGAGCCGGTGGTGGAGACGACCGCCACGACCAGAGCGGCGAGCACCACCAGCACGGCCAGCTTCACGCCCAGGCGGCGGTCCGACCACATCGATCTCACGGTGGCGCTCCCCGTCCGGGCCGCTCGACGAGCGGCGTCGGACGGGCCATCGGCAGCCTCGGTGGCCGCCTTGAGCCCCGGACGGCCCCATGATGGTGGGCCCGGGCCCACCAGGAGCCCAGCGCCGGCGGCCCCGGCGCCAGCGAAGGAGGGAGAGGTGCCCGTGAGGATCGTCTACAGCAGCTTCGACGGCAGGTTCTCGGACAGTCCACGGGCCCTGCACCGGGCCCTCGCAGCGCGCGAGCGCACCGGTGGCGCCCCCGCCGCGACGCACACCTGGCTCGCCGCCGACGCGCACCGCGCCGCCTTCCCGGCGGACGTGGCCACCGTCCCCTCCCGCAGCCCCGAGGCCGTGGCGGCGCTGGAGGCCGCCGACCTGGTGGTCGCCAACACCCACCTCGGGGTCCCGTGGCGCAAGGCGCCCGGCGCGCGCTACCTGCAGACCTGGCACGGCACCCCGATGAAGCGCATCGCCGCCGACGAGCTCGCCCGGACCGAGGGCGCGCCCGTGCCCGGGGCCGAGGACATCGCCCGGTGGGACCTGCTGCTCTCGCCGAACCGCACCAGCACCGCCCGCCTGCGCCGGGCCTTCGCCTACGCCGGGGAGGTGGCCGAGACCGGCCTGCCCCGCAACGACGCGCTGCTCGCCCCCTCGGCGCCGCACGTGCGGCGGCGGGTGCGCGAGCGCCTGGGGATCGCCGACGGCGTGACCGCGGTGCTCTACACCCCGACCTGGCGCGACGACGTGCTCGACGCCCAGGGGCGCCGCGACGTCGACCTCCAGCTCGACCTCGAGGCCTTCTCCGCCCGCCTGGGCCGCGACCACGTGCTGCTCCTGCGCCTGCACTACATGGTCTCGGACCGCCTCGGCCCGGTGGCCGTGCCGGGCGTCCTCGACGTCTCGGGGGAGCCCGACGTCGCGGAGCTGTACCTGGCGGCCGACGCGATGGTCACCGACTACTCCTCGACGATGGTCGACTTCGCGGTCACCGGGAAGCCGCTGCTGTTCTTCACCTACGACCTCGAGCACTACCGCGACCGGGTGCGCGGGCTCTACCTCGACCTGCCCGCCGTGGCCCCCGGGCCGCTGGTCGCCACCACCGGCGAGCTGCTCGACGCCCTGGCCGACCTGCCCGCGGTCGTCCGCGCCAGCGCCGACCGGTACGCGGCCTTCCGCGCCGAGCTGTGCCACCTCGACGACGGCCGCGCCACCGAACGGGCGCTGGAGCGCCTGCTCGGCCCGGCGCCGGGCCCGCCGCCGGTGCGCATCCCGGAGCCGGCGCGGCCCCTCGGGGCGGGTGCCCGGTGAGCGGGGTCCTGCAGGCGGTCATCCTCGCCGCGGGGATGGGGACCCGCCTGGGCCGCTCCCTGCCGAAGCCGCTGACCCCGCTGCGCGACGGGCGCAGCATCCTGCGGCAGCAGGTCGACAACCTGCGCTCGGAGTTCGGCAAGCACCTGCCGATCACCGTCGTCGTCGGGTTCAAGGCGACCCTGGTGATGGAGGCGGCGCCCAAGCTGCTCTTCGCCTACAACCCCAGCTACGACAGCACCAACACCGCCAAGTCGCTGCTGAGGGCCCTGCGCACCTCGCAGCCCGGCGGCGTGCTGTGGCTGAACGGCGACGTGGTCTTCGACCCGCGGCTGCTGGGCGTGCTGCGCCCGCACCTGGACGCCGACGAGAGCGTGGTCAGCGTCAACACCTCCGCCGTCGCCGACGAGGAGATCAAGTACACGGTCGACGCCGGCGGCTTCGTGCAGCAGCTGTCGAAGACCGTGGTCGGCGGGCTCGGGGAGGCGGTGGGCATCAACCACGTCTCCTCCGCCGACAAGGCGGTGCTCATGGAGCACCTGAAGGCGTGCGCCCGCACCGACTACTTCGAGCGGGCCATCGAGACCGCGACGGCGGAGTCGGGCCTGCGCTTCCGGCCCGTCGACATCTCGGCGTACTCCGCCGTGGAGGTCGACTTCGAGGAGGACCTCGCCCGGGCCGACGTGCTCACCTTCTCCGACGAGGGCTAGGGGCCCGCTCCACCTCGGCGACCAGGGCGCGGTGGTCGGAGAACGGCATCCGCACCGCGCCCGCGGAGCTCGCGCGCAGCCCCCGGCCGAGCAGGTGGTCGATCTGCCGGTCGGGGGCGGGCGCGGGGAAGGTGGCCGCCGCGGCCAGCGGCGCCAGCCCGGTCAGGCGGGCGGGCACGGCCCCGGGCAGGTTGAGGTCGCCCATGAGCAGCAGCGGCTCCTCCTCGGCCTGCGGGCCCGCCGTGCCGGCCGGGCCCCGGCGACCCAGCGCCCGGCGGCGCAGCGCCAGCAGCTGCACCGCCGGCCAGGGCGCGAGGTGGCTCAGGTGCGTGGCGACCACGGTCACGGGGCCCAGCGG
>CADCUY010000032.1 GCA_902806005.1 uncultured Quadrisphaera sp.
CGACGTCCTCGCGCTCGGCGCCCTGCGCGCCCTGGACGACGCCGGGCTGGCCGTGCCGGGCGACGTGGCCGTGGTGGGGTGGGACGACGTGGCCTTCGCCGCGTACACCACGCCGCCGCTGACCTCGGTGAGCCCCGACCTCCGCCAGATCGCCCGGTGCGCGGTCGAGATGCTCGTCGAGCGCGTCGACGGCCTGGACGCGCCCGGCCGGCGGGTGGTGGCCCGCCACGCGCTGGTCGTGCGCGCCAGCTCCGACCCCGCCCGCATCTGACAGCGACCGCCGTCTGGCACCCTTCCCCCCCACCACGCCAGACCCACGACCCGCTCGAGCGCCGCGGAGCGGTGCCCCCCACCCCGGACGAAGGAGCCAGCGTGCCCGTGCGCGCCACCGACCAGGACGGCACCCACCCCCGCCCGCAGCTGCTCCGCGAGCACTGGACCGACCTGTCCGGCGCGTGGCAGTTCGCCCACGACGACGGCCGCGCGGGCCTGCGCGAGCGCTGGCAGGCGGGCGCCGACCTCGGCGACCGGGCCGTCTTCGGCCGCGACATCACCGTGCCCTACCCCCCGGAGGCGCCGCTGTCGGGCGTCGGCGACACCGGCCCCCACCCGGTGGTGTGGTACCGGCGCACCCTGCCGCTGGGCGGCGTCACCGGCCTCGACGCCGTGCGCACCCGCGGCCACCGCCTCGTCCTGCGCTTCGGGGCGGTCGACCGGGTCGCGCACGTGTGGCTGGACGGCGCGCTGGTCGCCACCCACGAGGGCGGGCAGACCCCGTTCTCGGTCGACCTCACCGACGGCCTCGACGCCGCCGCCCTGGCCGGCGAGCGCGAGCCGGTGCTCGTCGTCCGGGCCGAGGACGACCCGCGCGACGTCGACCAGCCGCGCGGCAAGCAGGACTGGCAGGACGAGCCGCACGGCATCTGGTACTACCGCACGAGCGGCATCTGGCAGCCGGTGTGGCTCGAGGTGGTGCCCGCCGTGGCCCTGGAACGGCTGACCTGGACCTCCGACGTGCCCGCCGGGGTCGTGCGCCTGGCCGTGCTCCTCAGCGCGGCGCCGGCCGAGGCGGTCACCCTCGCGGTGCGCCTGGAGCTCGGCGGGCGGCTGCTCGCCGAGCACACCGCGCGCGTGGAGCACCAGCGGTCCTCGGTGACGGTCACGGTGCCGGCGCTGGCCAACGGCCAGGCCCTGCACGACGACCTCGAGTGGACCCCCGAGGACCCCCGGCTGGTCGACGCGCAGGTCCGCCTGCTGGACGCCGACGGCGCCGAGCTGGACGCCGCGGCCAGCTACCTGGGCCTGCGCGACGCCGGCGTCGGCGCCGGGGCGTTCCTGCTCAACGGCCGTCCGTACTACGTGCGCTCGGTGCTCGAGCAGGGCTACTGGCCCAGCTCGCACCTGGCGGCCCCCGACGCCGCGGCGCTGCGCCGCGAGGTCGAGCTGATCAAGGAGCTCGGGTTCAACGCCGTCCGGGTGCACCAGAAGGTCGAGGACCCGCGGTTCCTGCACTGGTGCGACCGGCTCGGGCTGCTGGTGTGGGGCGAGACGGCCAACGCCTACGCCTTCACCCCCGAGGCGGTGCGCCAGCTGACCACGGAGTGGATCGACGTCGTCGCCCGCGACGCGGGGCACCCGTGCGTCGTCACGTGGGTGCCGCTCAACGAGAGCTGGGGGGTGCAGCACGCGGCCCGGGTGCCGGCGCAGCAGCAGTACCTCACCGCGCTCGCGGCGCTGACCCGCGCGCTCGACCCCACCCGCCCGGTGGTCAGCAACGACGGGTGGGAGCACACCGACTCCGACCTGTGGACGGTGCACGACTACGCGGGCACCGGCGAGGAGCTCACCGCCCGCTACGGCTCGCGGGCCGCGTTCGAGGAGGTCCTCCGCGGGACGGGCCCGAGCGGCCGGCGCCTCGTCCTCGGCGACCGGGAGTGGGAGGGGCAGCCGGTGGTGCTCACCGAGTTCGGCGGGGTGCGCTACACCCCGCGGGCGGAGGACGAGGACGCCGAGGGCGGGGAGCCGGGGACCTGGGGCTACACCACCGCGGAGGACGCCGACGACTTCGCCGCGCGACTGTCCGACCTGCTCGCGGCCGTCCACGCCTCACCGGTGCTGGCGGGCTTCTGCTACACGCAGCTCACCGACACGATGCAGGAGGCGAACGGCCTGCTCGACGCCGACCGGCGCCCGAAGCTGCCGGTGGAGCGGCTGCGGGCGATCATCACGGGCGCCTCCGGGGGCGCCTAGATCGTCCGGGTGCGGGCAGGTGGTGTGCAGGGCCCCGCCTGGGCTACGCTCATCAACTGAGTCGCGGTACCACCACGTCTTGACTTGTCGAGGCTCAGCCCTGAGATGTCATTGCCCTTCCGGGCGGACGACCCCGCGTCGCACGGCCCCCACACGGGGGGTCGGTCAACGCTCCCGAAGGAGACAGCATGACTACTGGCACCGTGAAGTGGTTCAACGCCGAGAAGGGCTTCGGCTTCATCACCCCCGACGGCGGGGGCCCCGACGTGTTCGCGCACTACTCCGCGATCGCGTCCAGCGGCTACCGCTCGCTGGAGGAGAACCAGAAGGTCGAGTTCGAGATCACGCAGGGCCAGAAGGGCCCGCAGGCCTCGGACATCCGCACCGTCTGAGTCACTGACCTCAGCACCACCGGCGCCCCCCAGCCCTCACGGGCCGGGGGGCGCCGTCGCGTCCGGGGGCTGGACGCCGCGCGTCGGCACCCGGCGGAGCCTCAGTCGACGCCGAGGTCGAACGCCGCCGCCAGGTCGTGCCGCGAGTACGCGCGGAACGCGATGTGGGTGCGCGTGGCCACCACGCCCGGCACCCTGCTCACCGCGCCGGCGATGACGTCGGCGAGCTGGTCGTGCTCGCGCACGCGCACCATCACCACGAGGTCGGGGTCGCCGGTGACCGAGTAGACCTCGCTGACCCCCTCGAGGGCGGCCACCTGCTCGGCGACCTCCGGGATGGCGCTCTGCTCGACGTCGATCTCGACGATGGCGGTGATCACCGCCCGATCGTCCCACCGCCCCGGCCACCCGACACCCCGGCCGACGGCCGCCCTG
>CADCUY010000033.1 GCA_902806005.1 uncultured Quadrisphaera sp.
GACGCCCGCACCGACCCGTGGCGCGACCCGCACGCCCCGGCCGCCCTGGGCGCGCAAGCCGTCTACCCCACCGAGCGGGAGCAGCCCGGTCCGATCGTCCGCGACGCCCGCGGACGGCGCCGGCTGCGGCTGGCCGACCTCTCCGTCCGCGTCTCGGTGCTCGCGCTGCTCGCCGTGCTCCTCGTGGGTGCCCTCGGCGGTGCGGCGGGCTGGTGGCTGACCCGCACCGCGGCCGAGACGCCCCTGCTCGCCCCCGGCACCCAGCTCTCCGAGGTCGACCCCGGCGTCACCCGCGAGCCCGGCTCGGTCGCCGACATCGCATCCCGGGTCACCCCGGCGGTGGTGTCCATCGAGGTCCGCCTGGGCAACACCGGCGCGACCGGCTCCGGCGTGGTCATCGAGGGCGAGGACGGCTACATCGTCACGAACAACCACGTGGTGTCCGGCGCCGACGGCGTCGAGGGCGCCGAGATCCGCGCGGTGTTCGAGGACGGCAGCGGCTCGGCGGCCCGCATCGTCGGCCGCGACCCGGCCAGCGACCTCGCCGTCCTCAAGGTCGAGAAGCCGGGCCTGGTGACGGCGTCCCTCGGCAGCTCCGACGACATCGTCGTCGGCGACCCGGTGGTCGCCATCGGCTCGCCGCTCGGCCTGGCCGGCACGGTCACCAGCGGCATCGTCAGCGCCCTGGACCGGCCGGTGCGGCTCTCCGGCGAGGGCAGCGACACCAACGCGGTGATCAGCGCCGTGCAGACCGACGCGCCGATCAACCCCGGCAACTCCGGTGGGGCGCTGGTCGACGCCACCGGCGCGGTCATCGGGATCAACACCGCCATCGCCTCCCTCGGCGCGGGCGGCCAGGGCGGGTCGATCGGCCTCGGCTTCGCCATCCCGATCGACACCGTCCGCGACATCGCCGAGCAGCTGATCGACAACGGCGAGGCGGTGCACGCCACGCTCGGCGTCAACGCCCGCACCGTCACCGACGGCAACCGCAACGGGGCCCTGGTGCTGAACGTGGAGCCGGGCAGCGGGGCGGACGCCGCCGGCCTGCAGGAGCGGGACACGATCATCGCGGTGGACGGCGAGCCGGTGGCCAGCTCCGAGGAGCTCGTCGTGGCCGTGGACTCCCGCACCCCGGGCGACGAGGTGACCCTCGAGGTGGTCCGCGGCGGTCGCTCGATCGAGGTGCAGGCCACCCTCGGTCAGGCCTGATACGCACGCTGTGCACCCGCCGTCCACCTGCCGGGCCTAACCTGGACGAGACGCGGACCGACAGGGAGGGGACCCGGTGTTCAGCTCGCTCGGGTGGCCCGAGATCGTCATCATCGCGCTCGTCGCCCTGTTCGTCTTCGGGCCGGAGCGGCTGCCCAACATGGCCAAGGAGGCCGCCGGGGGCCTGAAGAAGGCCCGCGAGGTGATCACCGGCGTCCGGGCGCAGGTCGACGAGTCGCTCGGCGACGACCTGGCGCACCTGCGCGACCTGGACCTGCGGCAGTACCACCCGCGCACGTTCATCAAGAACCAGCTGCTGGGCGACGACGAGCCGCCGGTGCGCAGCGGGGCGACGTCGACCCGCGTCGAGGCAGCACGGGCCCGCGACCGGGCCACCCCGCCGCCGTTCGACAGCGACGCCACCTGACGCCGGGGTCGGTCAGACCCCGCCGGCGTCCGCCTCGGCCGCTGCCTTGAGCCGCGCCAGGGTGGCGGTGATCCCCTCGCGGTTGCGCTCGGGGAAGCGCGCCCACGTGACCACCGCGTCGGTGAGGGTGTTCGCCTTCGTCGGGTCGAAGGTCTCGGTGACCGTCGTCCCGCCGTCCGGGCCGGGGGCCAGCTCGTAGCGCCAGCGGTTGGCGGTGAAGTGCCGCCAGGCGATGCGGCGGTCCTGCTCGAACTCCACCACGCGGTTGCGGATCAGGTACGGGACGCCGAACAGCTTCATCCGCACCGTGAAGGTCTGGCCCTTCGCGGTGAGCCGCGGAGGAGCCGCGATCACCGAGCCCACGGAGCCCGATCCGTCGATCCGCGCGTGCTGGCGCGGGTCGGCCAGGATCGCGAAGACGACGGCGGGCGGTGCCCCGACGGCGATCGTCTCGGAGACCGGCTCGCTCACCTGCGGACGGGGGTGAGCCCGAGGCTCATGCCGGACAGGCCGCGCTGCCGGCTGGTCAGCTTGTCCGCGATGGCGGTGAGCGCCTGCGCCGCGGGGGAGTCCCCCTCGGCCAGCACGATCGGGGCGCCGGCGTCGCCGGCCTCGCGCAGCCGGGTGTCGAGCGGGATCTGGCCGAGCAGCGGGACCCGGGCGCCCAGGGTCTTGGTGAGGGCGTCGGAGACCGCCTCGCCGCCGCCCGAGCCGAAGATCTCCATGCGGGAGCCGTCGGGCAGCTCGAGCCAGGACATGTTCTCGATGACGCCGACCACCTGCTGGTGGGTCTGCGTGGCGATCGCGCCGGCCCGCTCGGCCACCTCGGCGGCGGCGAGCTGCGGCGTCGTCACCACGAGGATCTCGGCGTTGGGCAGCAGCTGGGCGATCGAGATCGCCATGTCACCGGTGCCCGGCGGCAGGTCCAGCAGCAGGACGTCGAGGTCGCCCCACCACACGTCGGCGAGGAACTGCTGCAGCGCGCGGTGCAGCATCGGCCCGCGCCAGACGACCGGGGTGTTGCCGGGGGTGAACATGCCGATCGAGATGACCTTCACGCCGTAGGACTGCGGCGGCATGATCATGTTGTCGACCTGGGTGGGCTTGTCGTCGACGCCCAGCATCCGCGGCACCGAGTGGCCGTAGATGTCGGCGTCCACCACGCCGACGGCGAGCCCGCGCTTGGCCAGCGCCGCGGCCAGGTTCACCGTCACCGACGACTTGCCCACGCCGCCCTTGCCGGAGGCGACCGCGTAGACGCGGGTCAGCGACCCCGGCTGGGCGAAGGGGATCACCGGCTCGGGGGCATCGGTGCCCCGCACGGTCTTGCGCAGCTCGGCCCGCTGCTCGTCGTCCATCACGTCGAGGGCCACCTGGACGGAGGTCACCCCCGGGACGGCGGAGACGGCCTCGGTGACGCGGCTGGTGA